>CAJXVQ010000180.1 GCA_913060685.1 uncultured Verrucomicrobiales bacterium | reverse complement strand
TCGTGGGCTCGGAGATGTGTATAAGAGACAGGAAGGGGGTGAGGGGGGATTCCTTGCGGACGTCTTCTTGATTTTCCTTCCAATAAGCCACGGTACCCTCGGTTCCATCGGGAATGTGCATCCAAAGTCGGGCGCTTTGCGCTTCGACATGCCCGACGAGCGGGCCTGCGGTGTTCCCGGGCACGGCGAGAGCACTCGAAAGGGAAATGGCGGCGAACGCCAGGGCAATGAGACGGGGTGATTTGATGGTGAGAAGACGGATCATGAGTTCCATAATACGAGAGGACCTCGGGTGATCATGCGACGAACTGGGGAAGACGAGAGGAACGCCGAATGTGTGACATCCGAATGTGCTTGAAGAATCTCTGCAACGATTAAAGGACGACTACTCGCAGGCCCGAAAATCGGGCCTGTTCGAAGGGCTGGAACCCACCATCAGCCCGCGTCTGGAGCTCTTCAGTCACGCCGACCTCGCTCGGGAGTTGGGAATGAAAGAGGGCTCGGTCAAGCTTGCGGTCCATCGCTTCCGGCAACGGCATCGCGAGTGTCTGTTCTCGGCCCTCCGCGACACCTTGGGAGAAGATCAGGAACCGGAGGAGGAACTGCGCTACCTCCCCTCTCTTCTCATCTGGATAGCTTGATCAGTCCCCGACCCGAGCACTGTGGATCAAGGGAATCGTCACCTCTTCAAACTCCTTCATCGACCAGTCGATACCCAGCGCCTGAAACTCCTGGCGCGCAGCCATAAAATTCCAAATAAAGAGTCTCCCTTTCTTGCCTCCGGTGGCAATCATGATACCATCACGACTGATTGCAAGAGGCCACTGCTGGTCGAAATTTGGCTTGGTAAGAACCTGGAGAGGATCCTTTCTAGGATCGATCACCTGAAGCTTATTATGATCGTAGGAGATGGCCAAAGCGGTTTTCCGCGAGCTAAAGACAATCCTCGCCGGCTTGTCGTCCATGTCGCTATCAATCCTCATCCCCATGTTCTCACTCCAGTTGTCCAAGGGATCCCAAAAGCGATAGAGCTTTGAATCACCGGTTGCAAAAAGAAGGCGTTCCTTCTTCCCGCCCTCCGATTTCTCCTCATTCAAATTGGGTGAAAACGCGACGGTGGCAACTCCGGGAATGTCGAGAGTCTTGATAAATTCACCTCCCGGAAAGCTCCAGATTTGAACCTCCCCCTTATTCTGGCTAACAGTAGCCAACCAACGACCTTTCCAGTCGATCGCGAGATTTTTGACAACAGTCCCATTCTCAAGCTTAAGCTCTACGAGCTTCTCTGATTCGGTATCGATCAGAGACACCCCTGATTGGGTGGCAACAGCCAACTGTTTACCATCAGGCGATATCGCAAGTTGGCGACACCCTTCGATCTTCCCTAGTTGTAAGGAAGGACCAAATTTCATGACAACCTTCTTTTCCTCATCGAATCCGAGGGTCGACGTGCGGCGAAATACCCCCTCCTCCCCAGCGATATATAAGTATGAAGAGGAAAATGCCAGTCCCGCTGGATTGGTGACATCATGAAAACGGATGAGCTCCTTGCCATCGCGATTCCACAGAGCCACTCCATCGCTTCCGGCCGTCGCAAGCGTCATACTGTAGTATTCCCCCTTTGATCCATGGACGTCCCAAGCCGAGGCCACGATTTCTCCGCCAGGATGTCCAGTCGCACGATGACAGACTTTGGAGTCACTGAAAATATTCAACGAAAAATACTTCCCTTTCCGAACAACGGGGCCCAATTGAAGTCCATCAGGGGAAAAGGAAAGATCTCCAACTCGAGCCTCGGCTGATGACAATTTGGATCCATGATGTCTATCCCACAGTCGGATATCCCAATTATCGCTGACAGTCGCAATCAGCCGACTGTCATCACTCCAGGTGATTTGCTGAATGGCAGTGGAGTGGCCTTCGGTTTGAAGGAGGGACTTACCTCGTTCTGGCTCGATGATCGACACCCCCCCGGATTTCTCTCCTATGACGAGGAATTTCCCCAAAGGATCCCAAGACAAACATACCGGAGAAAGTTCTGGCCGTTTATAAAGGGTATCTTTCGAAGCTTCATCTATAATGAGCAATCCCTGCGATTCCAATCCTACGGCCAACTGCTTTCCATCAGGTCGCACACTCAATGCGGTGGGCCTACCTCCCAAATCCGAGACTGAATCGGTTACCTCCCCTGTCCAATTAACATAGTCCAGTGAACCATCTGTCCGCCCGATCGCAAGTCCCTTCTCTTTAGGCAAGAAGTCGTAAGCGTGATTGCTGATAGGGAGGGGCTTCACGACAATCGTTCTCTCCGTCCAGTCATACACCATAAGCTGCGGTTCCGCGTCATCTTCCTTCGAGGAAGCCACGACCAAATAACGGTTCCCTTCTCCGCCAAATCCCAACTGGCAGTTTTTTAACGGGAATTTAGTGCGGAATTTGTCCAATAATTTGTTCTCCGGATGGCTTCTGATTTCGATGAGTTCATCGTTCACCGCGATCGCCGTAATCTTATGGCCCGGACCAAACACAATGGGAGCCAAGGAGTTTTTCATCTCAATACCGAATTCACTGAAGTCCATGTCGAATCTTGCGAGAAGTGCTAACAATTCATTGCGCACATCATCTGCGACCTCAATTGCTCCGGCCTCACGAATCCCCTCAAGAGCACCCTTCAACCACCCCAATTGGCCCGCATTTCGATCGGCAGTCACCTTTGAAATAAGAAGTTGACGTCTCGACTTCCGTTCATCTATGCCGGCCAGTCGCCCAACTTCAGCTATTTCCTCCTGAATCCGGATCGTCTCCATATTGGCATTGTTAATGGAGATCGCTCCGGCAAGCAGGGCGAGCAAGATCAGACTAACAGCCACCACCGGCCCCCGATTCCGGCGGACGAATTTCCCCACCCGATAACGCCTGCTGGGTGGACTGGCAGTCACCGGCTTCCCATCCAAAAATCGACGAATATCCAGGGCGAAGCCATTGGCGGTCTCGTATCTTCGTCGTCGGTCCTTTTCCAGCGCCTTCATGATGATCCAGTCGAGATCGCCGTGGACCAGGCGCCTGAGGCGGCTTGGTTCCGATTGCCGGTGCTTGGCAAGATCGGTGCGTTCTCCATCCTCCATCTTGCTGATGCGTGTCGATGGTTTGAGAGGTTCGTCTTCGGCGATGATGCGCCTAATTTCTTCATAACCGGTCTTGAATAGTTGCGCCGAATCAAAGGGCGTCTTGCCGGTGAGTAGTTCGTAGAGAAGAACCCCGAGAGCGTAGATGTCGCTGCGGGTATCGATGTCATGCCCATTAAGGGAGGCTTGCTCCGGGCTCATGTAGGCCGGAGTGCCGATGAAGTGCCCGTGTTGGGTGAAAATCGTCTTTTCGGTGAGTTCCAGTTGCGTGGCTTTGGCGATGCCGAAGTCGATCACCTTCGGCATGGGCCGGTCTTCCAGCATCGTGACGAGCACATTGCCAGGTTTGAGATCACGGTGGATGATCCCCTTTTGGTGGGCATGTTGAACGGCTTTACAGACCTGCATGAAGAGATCGAGGCGGTCCTTGGTGTTCAATTTGTGCTCATCGCAAAACTCCGTGATCGGCACTCCGCGGACCAACTCCATCACGAAATAGGGACGACCGCTTTCTGTGGCACCGGCATCGAAGACTTTCGCGATGTTGGGATGATCCATCATGGCAAGGGCCTGCCGCTCGGCTTCGAAGCGTGCCACCACCTGTCGGGTATCCATTCCGAGTTTGATGACCTTAAGGGCGACCCGGCGCTTCACCGGTTCGGTCTGTTGGGACAAATAGACGACACCACCACCACCTTCGCCGATCTTCTTGAGCAGCTTGTAGCGCCCGATCATGTCGCCGGGCTCCTCGTTGAAAGCACCGTCGGTGGCGAAGGTGTCGGGCTCGGGGATCTCGGTCCGGAGCTCATGACCCATCTCAGAGACGACATGCTCGAGGCGATCCCGACCTGGCTTGAGGAAGTCCATTCCTTCTGTGTTTTCGACAGCCAGAAGTTCATACACACGCTGATACAGAGCGTCGTCCTCCCCGCAAGCCTTTCGCAACCAACTTGACCTCTCATCCGGGTCGTCGAATTCCATTGCAGAGAAGAAGAGGTCCTGCTCGCTCCGGCCTTGCAGCCCGGTTTCGTTTTTTTGATCGGGATCAGGCATCGTAACCGGGAAGATTGATGGGATTGGCGGAACAAGAGTGCATTTCTAAATGTCAGTGGGTCTGATGGAGTAATGCGTCGTTCTAAAAAAAAGAGGGTCATAAATATCAAAAAACTCAAGACTCTTCGCCAATCCACCAAGCAAGAATGCTCATCCGGAGCCCCGGCGTGCACAAGGCGATAAGCCGGCACATGAGTGGCTCCGAAGAGCGGGGCAATCCCTCCTTCCCCTGGAACAACGACGATTACCATCCTGACTTTTTTGGATCCCAAAAGAAGCTCCCGGCCGATTTTTAAAGATTCATGATCCAAATCGATCCGGTTTGGCGCATTCTTAAATGAAGGCTCTATGAAAACTTTGTAACCTCTTTTTATGAAACCCGAGATAGCTGATGACGACCATTGTCAAACCACCGGTATCCGCCCCCTGTCCCTTCAATCCAGCGCAACACCTGAAACGATGACTGTTCCAAAAAGGCTCGAACCGATACCGCCCCCCACTCTGGCAATAGAGCCCCCCAACCCAGAACCACAGGGCCCGTTGGCCCGATATGCCGGGGAGGAAATTAAACATCTGCTCCGTGGGTTTTCTGATGCGACCACGGCGGGGGCGCTCGGGCTCCGGGAAGGATCGCAAATTGCCGATTTTGAGGCCTGTCTCTATGGAATTCTTTTCTTCTTCCGCCCGGCGGGCTCGGAAAGACAGGATGAGCTTCCATCCGGTCAGACCCGCCTGCGCGAGGATCTTGGCCTCGACTCCTTGGCGATGATGGAAGCGATGTTCAAGATTGAAGAACTGTTCGACATCAGCATCGACAATGCGGAGTTGGTCGAAACCAAAACCATCGCCGATGCGAGGTGCCTGCTGGAGGAAAAACTGCGACTCCGAAACTCCGCCTAATCGAATGAATCGCGTCGTCATCACAGGGATTGGGTTCGCATCCAGCATCGGCACCGGCCGCACGGAGGTCTTGAAGAGCTTGCGTGATCTGCGTCATGGCCTTGTGCGTCGGAGGATCGCCGAACAGGACGCGGGGCCGGAACTTGTCGTCGGTGCGGTGGACGGGTTCGATGTGACAAGTTGTGAATACGGCGACTGGACTTTTCCGGGTCAGGAAGGTTTCGATTCCTCGTTCTTACGGGCACTTCCGCCTCATGGACCGTATGCGTTGGTGGCACTGGAAGAGGCATTACAGCAATCCTCCCTTGATCGCAGTGCCTTGGGCGATGGCCGGACCGGGCTCTTCTGCGCATCCCCCGGGTCACCGAGGATGATTCGATATCGCCTGAATCGTCTGGCTGCCTCGGGGTGGAAGCGCGCCGACCCCATGTCGGTGGTGAGTTCGATACCTGCAACGCTAAATATCAATTTTACGGCGCACTATGGCATCACCGGCGCGAATTGCGGATTCGTATCGGCCTGTTCGTCGTCCAGCCATGCCATCGGATACGCGTTTGATGAAATTGCGCTCGGTCGGCAGGACCGGATGCTGGTAGTTTCGGCAGAGGATGGCGATGCTGAGAGCCTCTTGCCTTTCACAGGCTTGAGAGCGCTCTCGACGAACCGGGATCCTGACACGGCGAGTCGACCATTTGATTGCAAGCGTGACGGCTTCGTCGGCACGGGCGGCGGGGTGGCTTTGATCCTCGAATCTGCTTCCTCGGCGAGAGACCGCGGAGTCAATCCCCTCGCTGAAATGCGGGCATGGGGACAGGCTTCGGACGGTTTTAATATAGCGGCCCCACATCCGGAGGGAAAGGGCCTCC
This sequence comes from uncultured Verrucomicrobiales bacterium, assembly GCA_913060685.1. Taxonomy (GTDB): domain Bacteria; phylum Verrucomicrobiota; class Verrucomicrobiia; order Verrucomicrobiales; family Akkermansiaceae; genus SW10. Next base: position 5,417 of record CAJXVQ010000180.1, on the reverse strand, counting down.
AGACGGCGATGGAGAACTGCCTTCGGGCTGCCGAATTGGATGCCCGGTCGGTGGATTGGATCAATGCTCATGCGACTTCCACTCCGGCCGGGGATCGGGCCGAAGCGATCGCGCTGAAGGCCCTGGGATACGCGAAGCTCGATACGGCGACTCTGGTATCCAGCACGAAAGGACTGACCGGACACGGCCTCTCGCATGCGGGTGCTCTCGAAGCCGCACTCTGTGTCCTTTGTCTCGATGCCGGAATCGTCCCTGGAAATGCGGCCCTCGTGGAGCCCGATCCGGTCTGCGAAGGCCTTCTTCTCCCGACCCAAACCGAGATCCGTGATCTCGACCTAGTCATCAACAACAGCAGCGGTTTCGGCGGCTCGAATGTTTGCCACCTCTTCTCCAAACCCAAATAACCAACATCATACCCAAATTATACTTATGCGTGACATTATCGTTTCCAACATGTTTGCCATCGGCTGGATCGGCATGCTCCTCGGCGTAGTCTCAGGAGCCATCATCGGCTTATTCTTCCATCGGGAAGACTGGATGGGGGGATACAGCAGTTTCCGGCGCCGCCTGACACGACTGGGGCATATCTCCTTCTTCGGCCTCGGATTCATGAATTTTTTCTTTGCCATCAGTCACCACATCGCAGGCATCGCTCCAGCCCAGGCTTACGCCGCTGCGGTATCGTTCACGATCGGAGCGGCCACCATGCCAATTTTCTGTTTTCTCTGCGCGTGGCGGAAACCGTTCCGCCACGGTTTCTTCATCCCCGTTCTGGGCGTAGGGGTGGGCATCGTTCTGACACTCGTCGGATGGCCGTGGTAAAGACCCTAACCAAACTCCCAAAATTATGAAACTTGGTCTCATCGCGATGAGCGGCGTGCGTTGCTACAACAAAGAGTTGATGGAGTTCGGACTCACGCTCCCGGGATTCGTCGAACGGAGCAAGGTGATTGCTTCCCTGCCGAGTCTCGGCCTGCTGACGCTCGCCGGGATGACGCCGGATGATATCGAGGTAAGTTACATTGAGGTTCCCGATCCCGATTCGTTGGGCGAGGACCTGCCAGGAGAGTTCGATGTCGTGGCCATCTCCAGCTTCTCGTCCATGATCAAGGATGCCTATGCGATCGCGGATCGCTATCGCAAGGCTGGAACCGTGGTGATCCTCGGAGGTCTCCACGTCACCCTGATGCCTGACGAGGCCGCCACCCATGCGGACGTGATCCTCATCGGAGAAGCCGAGCCAATCTGGAAGGAGCTCATCAACGACGTCCGGCTCGGAAGAGCCAAGCCTCGCTACGATGCACGAGGAACCACCTTCAATTTCGCCGAGTCGCCGATGCCTCGCTTCGATCTACTGGACATCTCAAACTACAATCGGCTTACCATCCAGACACAGCGGGGATGTCCCTATAGCTGCGAATTCTGCGCGGCCTCGATTCGCTTGAATCCCAAGTTCCGCACCAAACCAATTGATCGAATCCTCGCGGAACTTCAGGCGATTAAGGAGATCTGGCCCCAGCCCTTCATTGAGTTCGCGGATGATAATACCTTTGCCGACAAGCGCCACGGACTGGCACTCGCCGAAGCCATGGAAGGCCAGGGAGTGCGGTGGTTCACTGAAACCGATATCTCGGTGGCGGATGATCCGAAACTACTCAAGGCCCTGGCCCGCAGCGGGTGCGCCCAGATTCTCGTCGGTTTGGAGAGTCCTCAAGTCAATGCGCTCGCCGGTGTCGAGCAGAAGGGCAACTGGAAGCAACGCCAGGTCAATCGCTATAAGGATGCCATTGCCCGGATTCAGGACGCCGGCGTCACCGTGAACGGTTGCTTTGTGCTGGGTCTCGATGACAGCGATGCGAGTTCCTTCGATGCGGTGTATGATTTCGTCGAGGAAACCGGACTCTATGAAGTTCAGGTGACTTTGATGACGGCATTTCCCGGGACTCCCCTCTACCAACGCCTGCTCAAAGAAGGACGGATTCTCCAGGACGGAGCCTGGGAGCTTTGCACGCTCTTTGATGTCAATTTTCAACCGAAGAACATGAGCGTCAAGGAGCTGGAGACCGGCTTCCGTGAACTGATCGGCCGTGTTTACGACGACGAGTTCGTTGCCAAGCGGCGACGACGTTTTCTCAAGCGACATACTGAGTTGCGACAGGACGAGGCAATTCGGGAACGTGAAGCTTGAGGGTGCCATGGACGCAGGCCGCACCACGCAACCAGTCAAGGGATTCATTCCCGCAGTGATTCGTTGCCGGCTGCTGGTCCTTGCGCTGTGGCTTATCGCGATTGTCGCTTCGGGTGTCGTCTACCTGACTCACTTTCGTATCGATAACTCGGTGGCGATTTGGTTTCTCGATGACGACCCCGAGCTCGCCGATTACCGTCTTCACAATGCGGCATTTGGAGAGCACGAGTGGACCTACATCTGGCTGCGAGGTGATCCGGTATTCACCTCCGCGTTCCTGCGAGATCTGCAGGTTCTGGCCGATCGCATCGAATCGATCGACGGGGTCACCCAGGTGGTGTCACTGGCCGAAGTGGCCGGGCTGGGATCGAAGTCCGGGGAGAACGGTGATCTCCTGGATGAAGACGAGTTGATTGAGCTTCGGGAAAGGATCCGGGGAAGTCCTTTGCTCGAAGGCCGGCTGGTGCCGAAGGCGAACGACCGGTTTACCATCCTCGCCTTTCAAAATGCCAACCGCATCCATGCCACCGAGCCCTACCGCATCGAGCTGATCGATCAGGTTCGGGCCGCGATCGAGGCCAATCCCTCCATTCTGGATTCGGGAATCGTGGGGACCACTGTGGTCAATGCGGAACTCAATCGTGCCGCGAAGCGGGACATGCTGGTCTACTCCTCCTTGATCGCGGTCTTCGTCTTAATCGGGGGCGGGATCGCACTTGGCAGCGGGAAGGATCTGATCGTGCTGGTTGCTGTTGTCATCGGCACGGTGCTTCCCGTTCTGGGAACCATCGGCATGCTTCAGATACCGTTCAACTTGATTACCGTGATGCTACCCACCTTGTTGGTCACGGTGAGTGTCTCCTACTTGATTCACTTCATCACCGACTTCCATGCCTGTCGACGTGCTCAGGTGGCCCAAGGTGGCCCGGTCGATTCGACTTCGGCAATCTCGACTACGTTCTCGAACCTGTGGCGGCCCGGCTTCTGGACGTCGCTCACGACCGCGACGGGCTTCGCCTCGTTAACGGTGAGTCCCGTGGCACCGATTCAACAGTTCGGCCTTTTTGCGGCCATAGGGATTGGCATTGCCTGGTTGGCAACCATCACCCTCGCGCCGGCGCTGTTGAGCCTTCTGCGGCACTCTGGAAGCCGGGCACACCGGCGAGACACAGCGACCGGCGGGGAGACCCGCCCTTTGCGTTGGCTGGAAAAGCCCCGCTCGTTTCTTGCCGTGTGCCTGGGGACCGCGATGCTGTTCGGAGCCTTTGGAGTGGTGTGGCTGGAGGCTGACACCAACTACGTGAAATTTTTCCGGCCTGGCAGCGAAGTGCGCAGTGATTACGCACAGCTGGAGCAGCTCGGAATGCCCGCTTCCTACCTGACACTTACGCTGAACCTGCCCAAGGACACCGGTGTTTCAAACTACGACAGACACCGTACCATGCGGCGTTTCGAGCAGTCGCTTCTGGCGCTGCCTTCCGTGTTGGATGTTGACAGTCTCGATCACCGGGTGGCAGAGCTTTCCTCGGGATTTGAAGGTGAGGCCGAAATCGGTTCCATACGATTGATGCTGGAAAGGGCCGGGGCCGGGGAACTCGAAATGGCGGCTGATTTCCTCTCTGAAGACAAAAAACTCCTTCGCCTTCGGGTCATGATCAATGCCATGAGCACCCGCGACATCGGTGAATTCCGAACTGCTTTGAGCGGGTTGAGCGCCGACCTTCCGGACGATTGGGATCTCACCCTCACGGGAACCAATGTCCTCTGGTCCAATATGGACGCTCATGTGGTGCGCACCCAGCTGTTGTCGATCGGCATTACTGCTGCCGTGCTTCTGACCCTGCTGCCTCTGGTGTTTCGTTCCTTTCTTCTCGGGATCCTTGGCTTCGCGGTGAGCTTTCTACCGGTCCTCTGTACTCTGGGCGTCATGGGGTGGCTGGGGTTACCGGTGAACATCGCGACCTGCATCCTCGGGGGAGTCGTAATGGGGGTGGCGGTCGACGACACCATCTACTACCTCTCGCGTTTCCGTGAGGGCCTACATCAGGGGCTTTCGGCTGATGCCGCGGCGCGGGGAGCAACTGCGACGACGGGACGGGCGATGATCAAGACCTCCTTCATCCTGACCGGCGGCTTCCTGATGATGGCCGTTTCTGATTTTATGCCCAGCGTCTACTTCGGCGTCTTTTTCTCCTTCAGCATTCTGGCCGCCTTGCTTGCGGATCTGATTGTCCTCCCGGTACTTCTTCGATTGATGGCTCCAAGGCACGGAAAGTGAAAGGATGCCGATAGGCTTGAACCGCTATCTGAAGGTAACCTTATGGACATCCGAACAACACCATGGGATCAAAGCATAATGGTCAACGAAGCGTTCCAACCAGGTATCAACTACCGGATTGAGAGGTCATGCGATTCCGCCAACCGGGAGATCGTCGAGGAATTCCAAGGGCATGGCCACGATGCTGAGACTCAGTGCGAAAAAATAAGCAAGGCGTTTAAAAAGCCCCTATTTTTCTTCGACTTCGCGGCCGTGGAGAGGTTGAACGTGGCGAGCGTTGTTCCCCTCGAGCTCTCCGAGGCGCTTGAGCTGGGCGGCGGATGCTTCGCGAATCGTCTTGTGGATTACCCAGGTCACGCTCTCCGTATAGGGGGGCGTGGTCAAGGATCCTTGGTAAGTATAGTAATCCAGCTCTGGAACACGGTAATCCATAAGGTCGATCTTCGTCCTGAGGACCACCTCGCCGTCGGGCTTTTCGGGGACGTCGTTTAGGAAGGTCGCCAGCAGAGGATTCTCTTCTCCTTCGCGGAAGAGTATGGACCAAACGAGATAGACCTGATCGTCGCCCCTGAGCGTGTTCACCATGTGCATTTCGAGGGGGTAGGTGATTCCGTCGATCAAGTGCTCGGACGGCGTATGGAAGTGAAATTGGCGGAACTCATAGACCTTGCCGTCGAAGGTCACGGTGCTGCCCTTTTCCCACTGCACCTCGACGGTATGGGCCTTATGGATGACCCTCTCGGAGGACGGCATGTAGTCCATGCTGATCTCGTGAGTCCCATCGTTGGCGGCCTTGGACGAGATGTTGATTGGCGACTGGCAAAGCCCGACCCCGTTGAGTTCGGGAAAGAGGTAGAGGTCCTTGGTCGACTCATGGGAGGCATCCCCGTTGTCCTTGGGCTCTGTCTCTTATACACATCTGACGCTGCCGACGATCTACTCTGTGTAGAT
>CAJXVQ010000179.1 GCA_913060685.1 uncultured Verrucomicrobiales bacterium | reverse complement strand
ACGAGATCAGCCTCGGTCTCGTGGGCTCGGAGATGTGTATAAGAGACAGGGTCGCAGTTGGACCGGAAAAGCCCTCCTTGATCTCGCCCCTCTCAATTTGAAACCGATGGACGTCGTCGCGATCCACGCCGAAGTCGAAGACACCAATACTCTCGACGGACCCGGCCTGGGCCGCTCCGAAATCATCTACCTCGAGATCCCTTTCCCCGAAGATGAGGGAAAAGACGATGATGGAGGCGGCGGTGGCGGTGGTGATGTTGAAACCATCAACCCAATGGAACTGCAGAAGGAGATCATCCGGGCCACTTTTGCCTCCGACGGGACGATGAATAAAAAGGAGCGCAAAGCCCTGATTTTTGATCAACAACAAAACGCCAAATTCACCGGTATGATGGCGGAGGCAACCGCAAGGGACGGCCTAATTGAACTCAGCGACGCCCTCAAGCTGGCACAGAAAAGAATGTTGCTCGCAGCAGTCCGACTCAGTAATCCCACCAATCCACCTCTCGCCGCTCTTCCAGACGAAGAAGCAGCCATGGGACATCTCATTGATGCCGCCAAACTCATTCCCGAAGGAACCCCGCCCACGGAGGGCGAACCTGCAAGCGGCATGACCTTCGAACTGGGAAATAAAAAGAAATCATCACCTCCTGAGAAAAAGGAAGATGAAAGTGAGTCCAGTGAGACCAACCAGGAAGCTCTCGATAAATTGGCCGAGCAAATCCGCGAACAAATCGAAAAGCAGGAAGCCCTCAACAAAGAAAAAATAAGCTCTGAATCAAAAGAAAGTGAATCACAATCTGAGTCCGAGTCCGAATCGCAATCCCAGTCAGACTCCCAATCTCAATCAGATTCGGCCTCCGGGTCGCTTTCCGAGTCCCGCACTCAATCACAGCAAGAGCGTGCGGAACGGCAGAAGGAGCTGGCCAAGGAAGCTGCCGAGTCAGCGGCTCAAGCCGGCAATATGCAAGGAGCCGCCGTGAGTCAGGAAGACGTCGAAGCCGCATCCGAAGAACTCGCCCGCGCCGCCGAACTTCAGGAACAAGCGGCTGATCAAATCGAAGCCGGAGATTCCACCAAAGGAGATGAACTTGGCGAGGAAAGCGCCGCCGCTTTGAAGGAGGCCCTTCGTCAACTCAAGGCCGCCACCGACCGCAAGGACAATGGTGGCGACGGACTCACCGCAGGATACCAAAAACTCATCAGCGATTACCTTCGCTCAATTTCCTACGAGTAGCACATGGAGTGGAACTTTTTTAACGTCTGGACCTGGATTGCGATCGCCGTCCTGATCGCCTTCGCCGTCCTCACCTGGACCACCCTCAAAATGACGGGCGGACCTTCACGGGGACGTCGCGTTGCGTGGTTGGTCTTGCGCGGACTCATTCTCGGCGCTCTGCTCATTATCCTGCTCAATCCCCACCGGGTCGAACGTTCCGAATTCCGCGAGCCACTTGATGTCGCCATTTTGGTCGATGACTCGACCAGCATGACCCTCCGGGACAACCCGGACGAACCCACCCGCTTCGAAAAACTGAAAGCAAGACTCCCTGAAATTCAAAAACTGGTTGGCAAGGATGCCCGCTTGAGATGGTATCGTTTCGCCGACGAAACCAGTGCCATCGAAGGGCCGGATCAACTGAGCGCCAACGGCACTGAATCAAACATCGGCAAGGCCCTCAAAACTGTCCTCGGCGACGAACAAACCCGCCAACTCGGAGCAGTCGTCCTCATCAGTGACGGACAAACCAGAGACGCGGATGCAGCACGGAGTTCAGCCAAACTCTTCGAGCAGGCCAAGATCCCACTCTTCACCCATCTCATCGGAACGAGCGACGAAAGCCCCGACCTTAGACTGATCCAACTCACCGCCAATCAGGAATCAACCTTTAGTCCCCGCGTTGAGATCCAAGGCCTTCTCAACGCCCCCGGTTTTCGCGATCAGATCTTCGATCTCAAGGTCACCTGCCGCGATCAGGTCGTCTACCAATCACAGGAAACCATCGTCAACGAGAAGCAGCCCTTCAAGCTTGTCTTCAAAACTCCCTTCACCGGCTTCCAACGCTATCACGTCGAGTTTTCACCCCTTCCCGGCGAGCGCCGAAGCGATAACAACTCCGGTAGTGTGGGCGCGGAAATCCGCGATCAAAAGATCCGCGTTCTCAACATGGAAGGAACGCCCCGGGAAGGCCACTATCTCGAAAACGCATTGGAAGTTGATCCCGACATCGAGGTCACCAGCCTCTTCTTTCCCCAGTCCTCGAGCATCGAATCCTCGAAGCAGATCCCCTTCACCGTCGATGTCAACGGACGCAAAATCTATAACGTCGCCCACCCCACCAAAGGTTACCCGAGAAGCCTGGAGGAGATGCTGAACTACGACGTCATCATCAACAGTGACATCTACAAGGATGCCTTCACCCCGGAACAACTCGACGACACGGTCTCCTTGGTCGAGGAACATGGGGGCGGCTTCGTCATGGTCGGCGGCTTTACCGCTTTCGGGAGCGGGCACTATGATGAGACCGTCATCGATAAACTCATGCCGGTTGATGTCTACGATAACGAGGGCATCAAGCACGGCAGCTTCCAGTTGGACATTCCCGACGACGTCCTCGGTCATCCCATCATGGCGATCGGTGTCGATCGGAATGACACCGCCCAAATTTGGCGGGAAAAGTTTCCCGGATTCGCAGGACTCAATACCGTTAATCGAGTCAAGCCAGGCGCCACCGCTCTCGCCCTCAATCCAAATCTTAAAAACAGCTACGGCCCGCTCATCGTCTTCGCAGTCCAACAAATCGGCAGGGGCCGCACCATGGCTTTCACCTCCGACACCACCTCAAGCTGGGGCTCAAGATTCCAAAGCAGCTTCGGAACTCCCGAAGATCGCAACCTCTACTACCGCCGATTCTGGACCCAAACCGTGCGCTGGCTCGCGGCCGACCGCATCCGTCGCAAGAGTGGTGAATTACGAATCGAACTTGATCAGAATACCGCCATTCCCGGCGAAACAGTCAATGTCTCCATTCCTTATCCGGAATCAAATCCCGAGGCCGCCATCACCCTCGGGATGGGACTCCCGGACACCGAGCCAGAGCCCGTGGAACTCACCCGCAACGAAGTGACCCGCTCCTGGAAAGCCCGCCTTAAAATGCCCTCAGAAGGCGAGTGGATCCTCACCGCCCGCATGCCTCAGAAAGAGCTCGATCCCCTCTTCACCCGCGCCCTTATTAATGTCATCCCCGATCAACGGGAACTCGATTCCACCTCGGCCAACCAAAAACTCATGAGCCAACTCGCTGCAATCGGCGGCGCCCAGGCCCTTTCAAACAATCCCGCCGCTTGGGATATTCAAGTCGACAGCCGGGGTAGCCGCATCATCGAATTTGGAAACCACGCCCTCTGGGACCGTTGGTGGGTCATTGGCCTCCTTCTTGTTCTCCTCACTCTCGAGTGGGGCCTGCGACGCCGCTGGATCGGCGGCGCCGCTTAAAGCGCATCCCTCCACACCATGAAATTCCCGACCACTCTGATCCCCACTGCCGGACTTCTTCTTCCACCCACCCTCTCCATGAAATCTCTTCTGAAAACCATCGCCCTCTTGAGCGCCTTCGCCAACCCACTCACTGCAGACCACACTTCATCCATTGCTTGGTTTGAATCAGCGATGAAAGGCGGAAAAAAGGTTGGAGAGGACATCATCGTCCCTCTTGCCGACCTCGAAAAAACAAAGAACTCAGTCTTTGATTCCTACAAGAAAGCGGCCGTGAACCAAGATTTGGGAAAGCAGTTTCCAGCACCCAACATCTGGGGCCCTCCCTCCGAAAACAATCGCGAACTCAAGTCCTCCCGTTTCCATATCGCAGAGGGACTCGATATGCCTTACCTCGCCGTGCAAAGAGGAAAAAGACCCACCAACGGTTGGCCTCTCACCATCGCGATGCATGGAGGCGGTGGCACCGGAGACAAGCTCGCCAATCCCCACGCCTGGCCCGTCAACAGCCGCGAATGGAAGGCCCAAATCAATCTTGCGATCAAGTATTATCCCACCGACATGATCTACTTCGTCCCCCGCATGGTGGATGACAACCAGGGACGTTGGTGGAAGGAATTCAACCACACTGCCTTCACTGCCATGATTCGACACGCCATCCTTTTCTGGGATGTCGATCCCAACCGCATCTACATGCTTGGGATATCCGAGGGTGGCTATGGAACTGAAACCCTCGCCTGCCGATATCCCGATCGCTTGGCCGCAGCCAATGGCATGGCCTGCGGATCCGGAACATCAATCCATGTCGAGAATCTCCGTAATCTTCCCTTCCGAACTGATGTCGGAGAAAAGGACACCATGTTCAAGCGGCAGCCCAATGCCGTCGCCAAGCACAAGCTTCTCGAGGAGCTTCGTAAGGCAGACCCCAAAGGATATGAAAATCACCTCGAAGTCTATGAGGGCAGGGGCCACGGAATCGACTATCGACCCGGGCCAAAATGGATGGTTCAAAAGACGCGCACCCCCCATCCCGACCGGGTGACCTACACTCTCTTCGAACACGACAAGGTGAAGAATAAAGGAGCATACTGGATCGAAGCCCTCAACGACCTCAACAAAAAAGTCATCAAACTCGATGCCCGGATTGATTCGAAAAGAAACATCATCAGCATCGATGCCAGAGCCACCATCAAGGATGAAGCAGTCCAAGCCGCTGACTGGCAACAGCCTCTCACTGACCCCGGTGAAACAAAGGCTGCCTCTGGACTAAAACTCCGTCTCTGGCTTCACGACAAACTCCTGGATCTCGACAAACCGATCAAGATCCGCATCAACGGCAAGACCGTGAAGACGGACAAGGTTACCCCTTCGCTTGGCACCATGCAGGAAAGTCTTATGCAATTCGGCGACCCCGAATTCATCTATCCCGCTCAACTCGAGGTAGTCGTCCCATAGGACTCCGGTATCCGATCACTTGGGATCACGATCCTTGGGATTTGGGAAATCGCCCCCCTTCAATTCACCATTTTTCACCCCCGCCGGGCGGATCTGCTTACAGGAAGCTTGTCTTCAAGTTTTGAAGCCTTGTGTTTTTGAAGCTCACCTCCTAGCCACTTGAGTAATTGCTCTCTTTCACCGTTCTCAGGCTGGCTCTTTTTCTTGGGAGGCATCTCGCCTTCGTAAAAAAGGAATAGGAGAGCCTCCCGCGAGACGTCAATGCATAAGCTGGTCTTGTTGTTCTATTTATCTTGAGAAGAAGGAATAAATATCGGCCTTTAGGGGATTCGGCGGAAGCGATAGAAACGGCGATTTTCACCAACCGAATGAGTGAAGGTCAGGGTGCTTCCTTCAGCCAAAAGCGCATCACCGAGAGGCTCCCAAGTGACGAGGTCGGCACTGATTTCTCCCAGATAAAGAAAGCCAGGCTCGGTCAAAACGGTGAAAGTCAAAAGGTCTCCCTCAATCGTAAAAGTGGCCTCCGGATTAATGGCAGCAGAACCATTGGTGGCACCCGGACTTGGAGAAGCCAACGCGTAAACCTCCGCGCCAATGCGGCCCATCGTTTTGTCCGGTGACTGGCGTCCGAAATCGACACGGTCGATGAGGGTCCCGTCAGGGGCAGAAAGAAGGAGACTCTCGCCCTCCGCACTCAGCTTGAAGGGCACGTGCAAATCAGGGCGGACCAAGGGATCGTTTTGAGCCGGTTCACCATCCGCCCATACCATCAAATATCCACCTGCCGGCACTTCGAAACCCGCTGGTATTTGAAACTTGAAGGGATCTTCCGGGTCATCGGAGAGAAACCAGCCGGTCAGGTCACCCGTCGGCAAGCCTGGGTGATAGAGCTCAATCCAGTCATCAAAGCGACCATCCGCCGGGTCGGCGACAGTGCTCTGATTTAAGGCCATCCATTCGTTGATCATCAGGCCGGGCCAACTGCCGCCCCCCGTATAAGTGACGGTGAGGACTTCACTATCGATTTCATTCCCATCGGATCCGAGAGCGCGGATCAGGAGAACATTTTCTCCGGGCTGCAGCGCGAACCGGGCATTCCAATTACCCACCGTGGTCCACTCCGGATCGAGCGGAATTCCATTCACTTCAATCGTGGCCGCTGACACCGGAGCCGAACCCGAGAGAGTCACAACTTGTTCCGCTGTCGAACTCCCGTCGACCGGAGAAGCCAGCGAGAAGGTCTCGTTCACTCCATTGAGCTGAGGCCGGATGAAGGTCGAGCGTTGGTCGATAAACTGCGGAATGGAGCGACCGGCGCCGCTTGGAGCAAAAGGAGAAGTGAAATTCAGACCCGCATCTGCGTAAGCGACCCGCTTGGCTTCCAGAATTGGCGAAACCGCAGCTCCTGAAAAGAAGGTCCCCAGAGACTCTTCCATCGCGCGCCAATAGTGTCGAATAAATGCAGGAGTTTCATACATGCGCTTGAGGTTTGTATCGACACTGGGCGGAAAAAGAGCCTGCGTCGGCGGGTCCCGTGAATCCACTCCCAGACCGATATCAAAATCCCAGGTAAACTGAACCCACTTCCCGCCGGCAGGCTTATAGAGATAGGTATTTTTCCAATTGGTATTTCCAAAAGAATCCCAAAACGAAGCGAGATCAATCAAAGCAAAAGTCCGCATCCAGTTCTCCATATCGATCACCCCGGTCAGAGCCTCCTCATAGTCGGGACCGGTATCATCAGCCCGCTCCATCAGCTCAATGATGCTCGTCTCATCGAGCCTCGTGCGACTTCCCCGCGCGCGCTTCCCGGTCGTCCATCGATAACGCGCTGGCCGGATCACGCCATCCGCTTCAAAAACATCAATGACGTTCCGCACAAAAGGTCGAACCCGTGTCCCGGAGTTCGTCGTTTCGTTGTCATTGCTGGTCTTAAAAAGCTCCCCCTCGTCACCCGGGAAGTGGGAATTTGCCAACACACCATCCGGCTGCTCCGCATCATGATAAATGGCCCGGCCTCCGCGGCGGATCCCGTTCATGTAAAGGTAGACATCCCGACGATGCAGCGTGGGCAGCTTTAACTGATCGGCAAACCAGTGCATCAACTGCTCCCGCTGGTTGGTGGCATCACGCACCGGGTGATCAAGCGTCAGCTTATCGACACCCAGGAATTCATCGCCAGCCGGAAGGGTCACATCATAGGAAACCGTGCCCGTTGTTGGAAAACTGTTGGAGTCTTTATTCCCACCATAATACGCTCCTGCTCCGTAAATCGCTCGAGCTCCGTTGTAGACGAAAGTGATGGGAAAAGAGTCATTACTGCGAAACGTCTGACCATCCCACTCGGCAAGCGACGCCTCCGTGATCCACATCCGATAACTCGCAAAAGGAGGTTGATCATCGGGATCACCCACTCTGATTAGTCCCTCTCCTTCGGGAGGGAAGGTGGCAATCTCCAATTCCTGATCCTGCGCGAGCACATTAAAAGACACGAGATCCCCGGTATCCTGCCCGGGAATTTCGGCTGAAAAAACCCCGTCATTGGCCGTCAAGTCCGCTCCAATTCCCTCATCATTCATGACGACACCAGTCGTCGTGCCGGAAGGATCAAGACGGTATTGCAAAGCCACCACCTGCAAGCCATCGGGATCCGAGACATGCGCATAAACCGAGATCTTATCACCAGCATTCGGTAGCAAAGGACGATGACTCACTTCCGTGATTTTCGGCCCAATGTTCACGACGGCCCTGCTATTGGCCGCTCCCGGAGTACCCAAATTATCAGGGACATCAAGGCGCGCCGTCGCCTCCAGCCAGTTTCCCTTGAAGCGCATGATAAACTCCGGATGACCGGCCAACCAGCGGACCTTCGCCCGCAAAGTGGCGCGGGAGCCTGACGCAAGAGTCGTTGTCAGCGAGGCACGGGCACGGTTCGGGCCGGGATCTCCACGCCGGGTCGAAATCAATCTCAATGAATTGGACCCCGCAAAGCCCTCGTCCGTCTCCAGCTCGGAACGACGTTGATTCCCTTGAAAAAACCAACCCGAAGTCCCGCTCTCAAAATCTCCGTTTGAGAGAACATTCGAACCGCCATCAGGCACAACCTCGACCTGATCCACAAGAGCTTCCCCGGGTCCGAGGAGAAACATCTGCAGCTGATTCGCCGGAGCAGAAGAATTGCCATGAGCCAGAGTCCCCGTGAATTCAACCGTCGTCCACCCGGACTTGGCCGACTCATCGCTATCAGCCCAATTCGCGCCATCAGATGATTCCCCGCCCGGATCGCGACGTTCCAGACTCGCTCCCCGTCCATCGGCAAACTGATGCCAGCGGTCGGAGTCCCGGTAAGTGAGTTCATCTTCCACCAAAAGCAGCCCATCTTCCAAACGCGAAAGAATCACCCGCTCACCCCCATCAGAAAGACTCCCGGCATAGTCTCCCAAAACAAGCCCGGGATTCAGTCCGGGATGATTCGCGAGTGTCTTCGCACGATCCTTGGCGATCACCAGAAACCCACCCGCGTTGATCTGTGTTCCTTCCGGAAAAACAAACTGAATGCCATCCGTAAAAGCCCAGCCCCCAAGGTCGCGTGATTCAAGGCCATCATTGTAGATCTCAATCCATTCGTCTTCATCCTCACGCGACAGCGGGTGAAACATCAGCTCGTTGATGACAACTGTCGGCTGTCCTGTCGGACGCAATGGAGCATCGCTACGCATCCGGACAAATGGCACATCGGTGGCCGCAGGTGGAACCACCACCGCATCCAGAACGCGGGACCCGTCGGCGCTCGTCAGATAGACCGCATCACCATCTGCCCCGAGGGCAAACCCCAAGGTGGATTCGTTAAATCGCAAGGTCCCGCCAGCTGGAATCGATGTTCCATTCGGAATGACAAAAAGGGCCGGCGTATCCCGGGCATCGCTCAGAAAACAAGCGGAAAGATCCACCGCAAAAGGTGCCGCGTTCCCTAGCTCGAGATAGTCCTCCAAAGGAAGATCCGAGTTGCTCAAAACAGAGGAGACAAAGATATGATCCTGATCACCCGAGGGCACCGGATCGGCCGCGCCCGGGGAACCTCCGCGATCATGGCTCGCCTCCCACGTGCGCTCATCATCTTCTCCATAAGATGCCCTTGCCAAAATCAGCGATGGTCCCGCTCCATCGGCCGCCAGGGGCCACGGATCACGATCATTGTAATTCACTTCCTGCACGATGGCATCCGATGGCTTCCGCAAGCGAATACGACCTCCGTTATTCGGCAAATTATCAACCCAGGGACCGGCCACTCCGGTCACCCCATATTCGGATTCGACATCGCCGGGAACACGTGCCACCACCAAATAACCGAGCCCCGGCACCGAAGTTCCATCGGGAAAGAGAAAGGAAATATCACCGCTCAAGCGCCATCCCGAAATATTCTCCGGCCACGGCTGTGAATTATAAAGCTCGATGAATTCCAGCTCACGTCCGTCGGTCCTCTGCGCCGGGTGATAGTGAATCTCCGACAAGGTAATCCCGGTGCGGCGCGATGTCGGGCCTGCAGGTTCGTAGGTCAATTCCTCGCGCGTCGGGAACCCGGAAATATCGACCGTGATCTCAGCAGGGACCGATTCCACAAAACCATTGGCGTTACTCACGCGGACCGTGTAATCGCCATTCTGATTCCATTCGGCGGAATTAAGAGTCAGGTTCTGCTCGGTGGCATTTGCGATGGGCGATCCATCAAGAAACCACTGAAACGAAAAAGGCTCCGCTCCACCAACCTCAACCTCAATGACGATCTCTTCACCCCCATCCCACACTGCCTGGGGAGGCGAGGTCACCATTGGCGGCTGATCTGGATTCACCGCGCTGGCGGAAAGCTTGAAACCATTCATGGCCGACTGTGAAAGTCCTCCGGTATTGGTCACCTGAAAGGTTCCCGTTGCCGTTGTTTCGATTTCAAAAATCATTGCAAAGGATTGGTTGTCGACCAGCTGATCCTGAAAATTGACCGAAGCTGACGCCGGGCTGCCGGACCCACCGGTCACCGTCCACACTTTATCGGAGCCATCACTTGCCCCTGGATCCCACGCAAACAAGGTGAATTCGTAAACCTGATTGGGATTCAAACCGCTAAAATTGAGCGTGAGAGCACCAGTGGGCGTGAACGCGATCAGGAGATCTTCATAAAGCCCCTGATAGCTATACCCCGGAGGATTTCCATCGACACTGCCTCGATTCGTCGGGACCCCAAGTCCCGAACTTGCCGCCACCTGGACTGTCGTTGTCCCCGATGTGAGGACTGGATCAGTGGTGAAATTTGCCGTCGATGTTTCACCCGACAATACCGATGGCCACAAATCGAACCCGGCCTGGTCATCCTGGTTGAATTCAATGGCGAGAATCTCGCTCTGGGCGTTTGAAAATAGGCTCGAGCAAGCCCAGAGCAGGATGAAAAAGAGCAATCTTGGAATCATTGGTTTTGAAGTAGTATCATCCTCGTAGATGTGACGACGCCTCCCTCCATAACAGAGAGAGGCGTCTAGGCCAAACGGCTTCTCTGGAAGAGAAGCCGAGTAAGAAAATGGATTGGGCAAGGTTTTCACCCAACAGAATCGAAGCCCATTGGGAACAGACATTTTCACATCGCCCTGGACCAATGAAAGTCTCGTCCATTCTTAGCACAATAATAGATCTTCCGGGACGAACAACCTACCCTAATGTGAGCAGGATAGAAAAGGAGACCCCGGCATTCTGGTTGTAATGAAACCCTTGATAACAACGTCAGAGGTGACCCTCCTGAGATCGGGAGCGCAAAGTCAATCGTGGCACCCGCCACCAATGGCGTCACATAATTGATCACTGTATAGACGGAGAGCTCCGCAATCGCCCATGCATAAGTGCCCCGAAACCCGCGCATCAACTCCCACAGCAAAAGCAGCGGAGATGATTTCGGTAAGAGTGTGACCGGCCGGAAGCCATGCTCGTAGGGCGTGCGAGTAGTCCAAGCTGGCATGAGAATTCAGGGAAATCCACACTCAGCGATTTCGCCAAAATGATCCCCCCGAAAATCCGCTGCCAAAAAAGATCTTGGCAATGCGGTCCGGAAATCTACGTTCTCGATCAATGAGAAACGTGCAAAAATCACCCGATTCCGGCAAAATACCGCATAGCTCAGGGACTTTTCCTTCCGAATCCCCCACCACCAACCCGTCAAACCACCGACTCCGTCTATCTTCCCCCCGCAACCTTTCTCCCCCCTCAGGTTCGACCCGACGGTGGCTTCAGAGCCCTGCCGCTAAAAGCAAATTCATGGCAACGACCGCCCAGGTGCTGGCCTGCCTTGGAGTTGGCATCGCGCTTGGCACAGGCTGCACGCCTGTCTCTTATACACATCTCCGAGCCCACGAGACCGAGGCTGATCTCG
>CAJXVQ010000178.1 GCA_913060685.1 uncultured Verrucomicrobiales bacterium | reverse complement strand
TCTACACAGAGTAGATCGTCGGCAGCGTCAGATGTGTATAAGAGACAGGAATTATCCCGGAGCCAACTTGCAGGAGACATGAAATTTGGGTGATCCCATCGGATGTGATGAGAACGCCCGGGAGAACCACCTGACTGGCTGAGGCCATCATGGAGGTGAGTTGAAGGCTGGCGATGGTGTGAGGTTCTTCCCCAATCATGAGGGTCTGTCCTTCGCTAACGAGGATGGAGGGGGGGCGTCCGGATTGAACCGAGATCAAGCCCGGATTCCCGGCGATGTTTCCAACACACAGAAGATCACTCTTCCGCAGGGTCGGCCGGATTGGCTCGACGGGAAATGAGAAGAGTTGGTCCTGAACGAGATCTCCTTCGCGGAGTAAGATGACACTCTCTCCGAGTGTGTCCGTGCTGGCGATGACCTCATCGTTTGTGGCGAGAGTGGATCCTCCTCCAAGCCGGGCCGTGAAGTAGAGAGTTTCCTCATGGATGGCGAAGGGCTGAAAAAATTCCTCAAAGACGGAATCAAGAGGAAGGCCCGGGGAAGTGATACCAGTGGCGACTCTGGAGGTGAGTGCCTCCGGGGTCCCGGTCAGGATGTGGGTGGAGACCGGAGAGGAAGGAATTTGGAGTCGGGCGATGATGGCCACTTCGGTGGTGTCCGAGCAGTAGATCGGATTTTCAGGGAGGCTGATCACTGTCGTGAGTGAATCTTCACCGAGAGGATCTCCTTCGACAAGCAGAGGGCTGAGGACGCCGTTTTGGGAGATGGCGATGACGTTCTTTTGATTGCCACCGGCTGAGTCTTCGATGCGGGCAGAGAAAAGAAAAGAGTCTTGAGTGTCGGTGACAAAGGGAAAGCTCTGATCTGCGGAGAAGCGAAAACCGGCCTCGAGTTCTTCCGCGGGTCCGGTGGCAAGCGCGACCAATTTCGGGTAGCGTGAGTGTCCGGCCAGGAGGACGCCAAGCTCCTGATCTGCCGATTGAACTTGGGTTCCCAGGATGATTTTTTCGTCTTCGAAAATGGTGTGGCTGGAAGTCCCGGTGAGCAGGTATTGGAGAGATTCATCGTCGCCCGGTATCTGTATTCCGGACATCGCGGTCTCTTGACCATTGGTGTGGATCGCAAGTGTGGGACCACCTGAAGTCCCGACAACACTCATGTGTTGGAGATTTCCTTGTGCCGATAAAAGGGGGGGCAGGAGGGTCTGATGGCTTTGAGTCTGGGTTCGTGAGGCCCATGAGGTTCCCCGGATCATGAGTTCCCGAAAATTGGGTTGCGACCATGTCCGCGCGTCGTGTCCATTGGCGTGATAGAAGACCCGCCCGGTTCCTTCGTGCCGGACCCAGGTGTAGGGTTCATCCCAGTTGCCGTCGTCCCGATAACCAAGAAGGATGATGTCGCTATTTAACGTTTGATGCAGGTAGGGCTCATCAGCACTCGTGTAGGGTGAGAGATCTTCCAGGATGGGATGATCCGGTGCGAAGAGATAGGTCTCGCCATCCGGGAAGGGAAAGTCCGGATGACTTGCGAGATTTTCAGGGTAGCTCCCGGCTGATTGGATGAGAGGTGAGGTGAATGTCGAGATGGCATGGTGCCCGCGGAAGGATCCTCCCAAAAGCCGGCTGAGGGTAGGATTGCCCCGGGCGACATAGGCGATCACGTGCATCCCGACCATGCCCCCGCCATTGCCAACATAGCTTTCGATGTCATTGCTTTGAGTCGTCGTAAAAGTGCCGTGATTCCCAAAAAAGAAGACCCCGTCGAATTGATTAAACCTCTCAAGGTTGAGATCATTGGGATTGATCGAAGTGGTGAATTGAATACCACGTTCTCCGAAATCCCGCCGCACCGAAGCCATAAAGGATGACGGCCGGTGGTGGCTGTTATTCTGTCTGGAGTAATAGAGAAACCGATCAGTGGTCGGTGCAGAGTCTCCGCTTTTAAGCAGGATCTTGACGTTTGGTTCAGCCTGCCCTTCCGCAGATAGGGAGACGGCAAGAATCGATAAGAGAATTTTTTTGTTCCGGGGATTCTGCATGGTTGGGGAAGGAGTAGAGGTTGGCGGTGATCCTGGGATCGGACGGTATGATTATCAAATCGCTGTAAGAGTCAAAGGAATCACATTCAGAGTCTGGGTGGATGGACCGGGGTTGTGGGGATCTTACCGCTGGCTTTGTCATGAAGACGAGTGCGGAGTGACTTCATCAATTTTTGAGTTTCTTGATCAGAGTTGATCGCGAGGTTGTGGAACTCGTTCGGATCACTGGCGTGGTCGTAGAGTTCGATGCCCTCGCGGCCTTCGGCCCATTCGGTGTAGCGCCACCGATGAGTGCGAATGCTGCATCCCATCGTCATTTTCTTGAGACGTTGGTCGGCAGGTCGCAGGACCTGGGTGATGGCTTCGCCCTTCCATTCGGCGAGGGGATTCTTCAGCAGGGGGGCGAGATTGCGGCCTGCGAGTTTCTGTGACTCCGGGGCGGGGAGCTTGGCGATGGCCAGTAAGGTGGGATAGATGTCGATGAATTCGACAATGCGGGTGCAGGTAGTTCCGTTTCCTTTGGCGCGGGGGTCGTAAATAATCAGAGGAGCACGTGCGCCTTCTTCGAAAAGAGTTCGTTTCTGCCAGATTCCCTGATGCTCCCCAAGGTGGTAGCCGTGGTCGCTCCAGAAGACCACGACGGTATTCCGGGCGAGGTTAAGATCATCGAGCGCCTGCATCATGCGGCCGACCTGGGCATCGACAAATGAGACACAGGCGTAGTAGGCGCGGAGGGCACGCAGGCAGGTGAGCTGATCCAGGCTGTAGTGGGGGACGGGGTTGTTATGAGCGAAGGCGGCGGTGGGAATGTCCGCCCGGTCATCTGCCGGTGCAAAGGGAAGGCGCATGTCCTTGAGAGGGTAGAGATCGAAGTATTTCTTCGGGGCCACAAAAGGGGTGTGGGGACGAAAAAATCCTGCGGCAATGAAGAACGGTTCATCCTGATGTTGCTTCATGAGCTTGATCGCTTCTGTGGTAATCATACCATCGGTTTGCTCTTCATCAGTGCCCTCAGCGGCAAGCCAACTGAGAGCCCCGGAGATTTTACGATGGGGTTCGGCATTGAAAACGAGGGCTTCATCGGTCTTGTCGCGCCCTTTCGGATTGATGGTTTTTTGCCACGAGGGAGCGTCATCAAATCCGTTGGTCCCGATGCTTGCAGGAACATTGTAGTGATAAATTTTACCGACCCGTGAGGTGGCGTATCCATGGTTGAGGAAGTGTTGGGAAAGGGTTGTGACGTGAGGGATTTCGTCGCGAAAGTGCCGGTCCAGATCGTAGACCTTGATCTGATCCGGTCTGAGTCCGGTCATCAGGGAGGCCCGGCTGGGGTTGCAGAGTGGGATCTGGTTGTAGGCGCGATCGAAGCGGATTCCCTTCGCGGCGAGTTGATCGATATTTGGAGTCCTGGCGATGAGGTCACCGTAACATCCCAGTGAGGTGGCGAGATCATCGACCGCGATGAAAAGGATGTTTGGAGCCTTGGCCCTGGAGGGCCCGAATGATGAGAGGGCGAAGATGAGGAGGAAAAAAATGCGGGTCATGGCTTCGGTCACGGTGTCATGATGGCGGAGAGCCGGAAGAAAATTCTTTGACCAGGTAGGAGCGGGTCGGGAGCGCGGATGGTGACGAGAGAGATGCCATTCGCCTGCGGAATTCTGGAAAGGGTGATGGCGTCGGATTCCCAGTTGATGAGGTCGTCGCTGATCTCGGCGACGAGGGAAACATCGGCCAGCGAGGTCCGGACCCGGTAGGTGAAGGTTTGGAACTGATCGCCACCTTCGCCTACCGTTGAGCTGGTCCAAAGGGGGCCGCGATTGAGGTCTGATCCCTGTGAGTAAAGGATGAGATTGGGCTCCGTTTCGCCGGGGGCGATGTCAGCAGGACGGGTTCCGGGTTTGGTGGAGATCCCATAGGTTTTTTCGGCCCATTCGGTGAATGAGACTTCATCCTGCTGGCCCGGACTGCCATGGATGAGGTTGGAGAAACGCCAGCTGCCAGGCAGCCCGAGCGCGGCCGGAGGTGTGTCTGCTTGCAATAAAACAAGGCTCGGGCCGTCGCCATCCGGCTTGGTGGGCCAGGGCACCTTGTCGTTGTAGGAGAATGAAAAAATGAGGTCTCCCCCGGGATTGAGCAGCGAAAGAGTTTCGCCACCATTGGAGAGATTCGAGCCACGTTCGAATTCACCAAGAATGAGATCATTGAGCTCGCTACCGTATCTTGCGATGAAGGCGGTTCGGTTACTGACGATAAGAGCGCGGCTTCCTGGGCCGATGCTGCTGCCTTGTGGAAAGGTAAAGGTGAGTCCTCGATCAAAGGTACAGTCGCTGAGATCAACATCGATTGTCGAGGTGTTGAAGAGTTCGAGAAATTCATAGTCATCTTTGTTCGTCGAAACGGCGAGTTCTTCCGGCGATGTGGCATCGGCAGGATGGTAGTGGATTTCAGAAACGAGGAGGTTTTCCGAAGAGGCGGGGTTGGCGATGGAGTAGTAAGTCTCGCTGAGTGCAGACCATTGATCTGTGTCGCTAAGGACCCGGGACCTGATGAGAGTGCTTCGGTTGATGGGCAGCGTCCCAACGTAAGGCAGAGCAGAGGCGGATACGGAAGCGCGGGTGGCGGTGCTGGAGCTTAAGGATGCTTCGATTAGGAAGTCGCTGCTGCGGGTGGAGCGATTTTGTCCGTGGATCGCAAGGACATTTCTTCCGACCTGGAGTTGCACGATTTGGGCTGAGAGATCGAAGGGTTCGAAGCGAACGGCATCAAGATCGGAATTTGCAGCAGAAGCAGTCGCATTCCATGTGGCCTCTCCCATATTTGCCCAGGCGACGAGGGCGCCATTCAGGTAAGCGCCGAAGCCATCGTCAAAGCGCATCCGGAGCTGGAGGGCGCTGATACTCTCAAGCGCGGCCTGATCGGGGATGGTGAATTCGTAGCGAAGATAGACGGTCGCATTGGTATTCCACATGTCATCAAGCGGAGTGGAGATGAAGGGGGTGTAGCCTTCCCCGCTTCCTCGTTCAAAGCCGACCCCGTTTGTGCCGCTGATCCAGTCGTCGATGTTGGAAGGGTCGCTAACTCCCCGCCAGGAAAAGCCAATCCGGCTATCAATCACCGCGTTTGGAATCATCGCCCGGACGGGAGAATCTTCACCGACCAGGATGAGCTGGGAGGTCTTGCCGGGAATGCGTGGATCACTTCCGTCGGTGGTGTAGTAGATCGTCCCTTCTTCGGTGTCACTGGTCAACCTGACGTCGACCGGAGTGGTTGAAACGGTCTGGAAAGGAGTGGCAAGCGGGGCGTTAACCCCGGGATAGAGATCAACGTTTCGAAATTGATCCAGGACGACCCGGCTGCGGTTTGGGATGAACTGATTGCGAACCCACGCGACTGCCGGGATCCATTCCTGATTTCGGGTAAAGGGGAAGGAACGGTCACGCTCCAGCCAGGCCTGAACACCCCAGCGGGCGGATTCGGCTACCACCGGGGATCGCACTGTCTCCGCGTAGCGATCCCAGACCCTGGTCAAAGGCCCGGTGGTAAAAGTGCCGCCGAAGAAGAAGTGCTTTTGAAGCCGATCGGCGAAGAACAGTTGGAATTCGGGATAGCGCCTGAGGGCATCATAAATGAACCCGGGTGATTGGTTGCTATTGATACGGGAAAAGTCATTTTCGAAAGTTTGCGTTCCAGCAAACGGGATGCCCATCGACATCTCGGCGTCCCAGCTATAAAAATAGAATTTTGAAGTTCCGTTGCGACTCTTGCGGGCGACATACCAGTTTTTGTCATCCAGAAAGGTGGAGACCTCCTCACCATCGAGATAAAAGGGTGAGAGCCAGTCCTCATCGCTGGCCCATATCCGCTGGATCATGGCATCAGTGAAGTTTTCAAGATCGAGGTATTCTTGAATGGCCTTGTATTGGTCCGAGGAAGCGATGCCATTGCGAGCCAGGGCGATCAGCGCTTCCCAGGCCAGATCGTCTCCGGCTTCAACTTCTTGTCCATGTTTGACGACATCCCAGTCGTCGGGATCGCCGCCATGATGGTCGGCGTTGTAGTGCTCATGGGGAAATTCCTGCAGTTCATAGAGTCCCCAGTAATCACCGTTTAGGAAGACATTGACATGGCGGCCATGCGGGGAGGTCTGCCCCATATCGCGCTGGAGTTGATGGAGAAACTGATTGCGAATGAAGGTGGCTTCATCCCACCGGCTGTCGAAGGTCCACGCATCGTGGCCTCCGCCGCGAAGC
Organism: uncultured Verrucomicrobiales bacterium; assembly: GCA_913060685.1. Classification (GTDB taxonomy): domain Bacteria; phylum Verrucomicrobiota; class Verrucomicrobiia; order Verrucomicrobiales; family Akkermansiaceae; genus SW10. The sequence goes on along the minus strand of CAJXVQ010000178.1, from coordinate 5,092 downwards.
AGGATGGTTTTAAAAGATCTTACCCGTGAGTTGGGAAAGAGATCATGCTCGAGTCGTGAATTTCCGTAATCGTCGCGGAAGTAAATTCGGAGTGGTTTCTTGGGGTGCTCCCGCGAATTGCCACCATGGATGCGCATGCCGGCCGGTTGGTGGACAGAGTCACCGGGGTTTGAGGGGTCGAAGTATTCAAAGTGAATCTCGCGCTCGCTGCTCCGGCCTTTGAGGTTGGGGTTTTCGTAAATGCCGCTTGGCCCCAGGACGGTGTCTTCCTCAAAGGAAAGGGAGACCACGGGAAGTGCCTTGAGGGCGTTCTCGATCTCATCGCGGTAGGTGAATGAATCTGTGATCGCTGGATTCATCTCGCTTTGATTGATGATGTCTCCGGTGAAGAGATAGCTTTGGGCATCCACGTTGGTTGGAACGAAGCCTTCCTTGAAAGCGATGGCACGGACGACGGTGCTCGATGTCACAAGGAACGATCCGGTGTAGAGGATGCCCCTGGTTGGAGACGGTACTGATCCATCGAAGGTGTAGCGGATGGAGGCCCCGGGCGTGGCGGACGTGATCTCAGCGATAAAGAAGCCATCGTAGAACCCACGCTTCTTTGAGAAGGCGGTGTCGGCGACAAATCCAACGAGCGGGTTGGTATTGGTCGCCCCCGGTGTCGCCGGGTTAAAGTAGCCAATTTGGTCGCCCCCTTTGGTGCCATAGGAGACATCCCGCTGCTGCCTGGGGTAGTCGAGATAGCCCGAGATGATCGCGCCGGCAGGATCGCTCAAGATGAGGGATCCGGAGGAAGCGGAGAGGACAAAGTTGGTGTGGAGTCTTGTTCCGGTTGTCCGGTCTTTGCCCGAGGCGAAGATGACAAGGCGGGCATTGGGAGGGAGGCTGGTCCCGGCGGGAATGGTCCACTTTTGGGGGAAGTCGGGATCATCGCTCAGAGCAAGTCCCGAGAGGTCGAGCGGAGTGAGATCGGGATTGTGAATTTCAATCCAATCACTCGAGTCGCCGTCTTCGTCGTTTAATGAATCACGATTGCTGGCAAGGAACTCCGAAAGGATCGGGGCGGAATTGGCATCCTGAAGTATACCGGCACTCATCAGCAGCAACAATCGGATTGTGGCTTGAAGGGCTTTCGATGGCAGCTGGTGCATTACTTTTAGGATGGGCCTATCTCAGAAAAGGACAATCAATGAGTTTCGTTCTTTTTGAATCCGGACAGGCTGTCAGGTTCAGAGCAATTGAATTGAAAGGGTAAATTCGTGAGTCAAACTGAGCCAAACCCAAAACGAGTCTATCTCTCCTGCGTGACAAAGGAGCTCCGAACGCTACGGGGGAAGATTGAGGAAATATTCAGCACCATGGGTGGTGATGTCGAAACGAGCGATATTTGGGGATTGGATGAAGAGGAGATAGAATCGGAGATTCGAGCTAAGATTGAGAGCTGTGGGATTTTTGTTCAGTTGCTTGGGAGCAGTTATGGTCCGGTCCTTCCGGATGAACCCGGGGACTTGTCTTATTTACAGTACGAACACTCTTGCGCGGAATTGGCTGGAAAGCAAATCCACCTGATCCTGGTGGGGCCGGATTGTGACCGGGACCAGGCTGCTGAGGTCATCGACTGCCCTCTCGAAAATTGCGGTCAACCAGAGGCCAATCGCCTGCTCGCGAACCGTCGTGCCCTACAGGAAGGCTACCTGAGGGAGCTCGCAGCGAGCGGGTATGAACTTCTCTACGCAGAGAATGATGACGAGGCCCGGGATGCTGTCTTTCAAATCTGGAGCCGCCCGGACGAAATGCGTAAAAAGTATCTTGTGCGAAAAGCCGGGCAGAAGAAGCGCAAAAGGAATCATGTCATCATTGCGGTGGCACTTGGCGTGGTGGCTATCGGCGCGGTTTGGCTTGCTTCGTTCATCTCTCCGAAGCCTAACCCGAAACCGAAGGAGACCGTCTCTCATCTGAATCCTGTCAATCCAGCCACTCTTGCGAGAGTTCAAAATGTCTTGGTCGGACGCGCCATCAATGGCTTTAAAGATTCAGTGGGAAAGGGATCCTTCATCTTCGATAGGATCACTGACAAAGAGAAATTTGAGCTGGCGATCTATCGAGATCGTTATGAGTCCATCCAGCAATTCACGGAAGAGCTGACGAAAAAATCTGTTAATGGGACGCTCTCGGAAGACACGAAGAAAATCCTGATCCTCATGCAGGACGATTCATACGAGGCGGCACCTGCTGAATTGTTTTCAACAAGAAAAGAAAACCTCCTTGCGGAAATCAGGACCGAAGTTGAAAGCGGGAATGAAGGGCTGAGAGAGAGTGCGGCCAGGAGTTTTCTTCTCGATATGATTTCTCTTGCCGGGTCCGAGGGCGACCTTACCGAGGCCCGTCACTTGGCTGAATTGGCTTTGAAAGCTGATCCACAGTGGCGTGCGGCACGTTTGTCGCAAGGGCGCATCACCCTCTCCCGGGTTCGCAATCTTGGCCCGGGAATCAATAGACAGATGAAATTGGCTTTGCTGAAAACATCGGCTGAGATCGCCTCAAAACTCGTCGAGTCCCGGTCTCGCGATCCGGAGGCTCTGAAATTTCAAATCCAAGTGGGATTGGATCTGGTGCAGGTGAGCTCGGGATCGAAAGGGAAAGGGCAACCCAAAGAAAAATGGTTTGAGGATTTCAAAAATCTATCTGATCAATGCTTGAACTATCAGAACGAATTTCCAAATGATCCTGATGGGGGATTGTTGATGGTGAAGTACTTATATTGGACGGCCTTGGAGTGGATCGGTGGGGGTTCGGAGCTTGTTTTAAGAATGAATCGGGATCGTCACTTCCGGGCCATCGAAGAATTGGAAAGTCTCAAGGGCGACCTTAAAAATAAGCGGAAATATCTCCGTATGGAAATGGAGCTTTTCCGTTCTCTGAGTCAACTGCCCCTGAGAATTTCAAGACGGGCGCCACAATTGATTGAAGAGAATTTTGAATATCTGAAGAGAGCGGTGAAAGCGTCGAGTGGCTGGGACACGCATGATCCTTCGGATTTTGAGTCAATCTGGTCTTTGGTCTCCAATCAGATTTCCTTGGGAGACGCGTTGATGGTCCCGGGTGATTTTTCTAATTCCTTCGAGGCTGAAAAATCCTATCGGGCTGCACTCCATGCCGCACGGATCTATCGTGAGCAAAGCCCCGATGACTTGGTTGCCTTGAACCTCTATTGCCGGGCTGCGATCAAGCTGGGTGGATGCTTGCAAAAATTGGGATCCTCGGGTGAATCCGGGCCGGCTTTTGAATATCTTGAGGAGGCATTTCAGCGTTCCAGCGCTTCTTACAAGGATGAGCCTCGCAATGGTTTCGCCATCCTCGGCTATCTTGCTTCTCTCCAAGCCAAGGCGGATTATCTGCGCTCCTCCTCTGAATTAGTGGCCAAAGGTGAGGCTCAAAAGCTCGCCGGAACCGCCTTTCAAATCGCACTGGATTACTACCGTGAGCACCCCGGCGACATCTTGACTGAGCTCCATGTTCGGCGAGCCCTCTTAAGGCTTCAGCAAGTCCATCCACTCGTGAAGGACAGCGCGTTGGAAAGTGAAGCCGAGGATCAGCTGATGGAAACCCTCGAAGGTCTCATGGCTGATGGTCGTACCGTCAGCAGACCAATGGCCGAGCTTTACGAGGAGTTGAGACTGAAGAAAAAATAGAGAAAGGATGCTGAAAAAATTCATGGAGTTCTTTGTATTCAAACCCGCTCTCTTCGCAGGAGCTCAGACTCCGCCGAGATTCCAGCTCCGGTGTGAATGACGATGGAGGCTTTTATGATTTTTGTGAGGGTCTCAGAAGTACTGGGAAGAGGCGTGCCAATCCGTGGGAGAGGACAATTGCAAGAAATGTCAAATTTCTCAGGATAAGGAGGGGTGACCATCGTGGCCGGATACGATGGGGAGTATGACGCAGAAGGTTTCCTGCCAGGGAAGTGAGGCGAGCTTTTCTGACGGGCCATTCATGGAGGTTCTGAATCCAGTCATGGGGGACACACGATTTGCCGCCGAGTGCTCCGCATAGGGCTCCTGCAATGGCCGCAGTGGTGTCGGTGTCGCCACCGGCTGCGATGAGTTCTTTGATGGTGCCTTCAAATCCCCAGCGGTTTCGAACTCCCGCCAAAATGACCGCGGGCACGGTCTCGTAAACGTAGCCTGAGATTCCTTTGTGGGGAGACGCTCCGAGGCTTTCGAGAAGCTCTGGCAGACCCGTTTGTGCCTCAATCGATGACTCGATCAGTTTAATGATTTCCTGCCACTCTGAGTCGTCTGAAACGGCTCGTGCGATTTCAAGGACATGTCGTGCTGAAGGGGGCGCGTCGGCTTGCAGCAAGAGGTGGCATAGCTCGGTGATTGCGAGCGATGCAATTGCAGCCTTGGGATCGGAGTGAGTGATGCGACATTGCGCGATGGTAAAGAGTTTGCGCTTTTCGGCATCGTCCGGGAAGAAGGCGGCGATGGGAGCAGTCCGCATCGCCGCGCCATTGCCGGCGGACCAGACTCCCGACTTGGCAGGTGGGACGCCAAGCCAGAGTTTGATGATGGCGCGGGCCGTTGCGAGGCCGGTGGCTGCAGGCATGCCAAGAATCCACCAGCGGAGTTCCCAGGCAAAGGATCGCGTAAACTTTTGGAGATTACCTTTTGCGTGAAGAAGGGACTGCGCGAGCATGATCGTTTGCTCGGTGTCATCGCTCCACATGCCCTTTCCAAAGATGAAGCGGTGTTTGAGATCGCGAGCCCAACCCAGCTTTCGGATTTTTTCCGGGGTCATGCCCTCGGTTGGAAGGCCGATTGCATCGGCTACCGCAGTCCCGATGAGGAGGCCTTCGATTTTTTGTTGGAGGGAGATTTTCATGGGGTGGTTTCAAAGACAGGCCTACGGGTGAGTGGCATGGAGAGCGAAGCGTTTGGATTGTGCCTTTGGGGACTCAGGACGACTCCGCGCATTGCTCTGGGCTACATTAGATCGTCCCGGTGGGGCTTTGAACTTGGTTCTGGTGCTCAGACTATAGCTGTCTCTTATACACATCTCCGAGCCCACGAGACCGAGGCTGATCTCG
>CAJXVQ010000177.1 GCA_913060685.1 uncultured Verrucomicrobiales bacterium | reverse complement strand
ATCTACACAGAGTAGATCGTCGGCAGCGTCAGATGTGTATAAGAGACAGGATACAATCCGTGACGGTGAAAGGTCAGAATGATTGCTTGCCGTCGTCTCTGAGGATTATCGGTCAAAGCGCTTTGTGCCGAAAGACGGCTTTCTTCGGTCATGCCGAAGAACCCAAATTCTGATCCGGTCGTCCTTTACGTCGTAGAGAAAATGAAATGGGAAGCGATGAAGGTTACATCGCCTCAGGCCGCTGGCATCGAAATGGAAGAAATGAGGTTCCTGGACAGCCTTGCGAATCCCGGCCATGAATTCCTCATAGAAATCTTCTCCCAAGGTCTTGGAGATCGTGAAATATTCTTGAAGGACTGTGTTTAGGTCCGACTGAACTCTTCTGTGGAACTTAGCTTCCACTGCGTTTGATCCCACTCACGAATTCGTCGAATGTGATGAGGGTGCTGGGATCTTCTTCCGCCTCGCGCACTCTTTCAGCCACTTCCTCGTCACTCACCCAGTGATGAGGGCTTTCGAGCCCGTGAAGAAGTCGAGAGGCAATCGATGCCCTTTGTTCTTCAGGAAGTTTCGATGCTTCCCTGACGATTTCATCAACTTTCATGCGGTAAGAATAGCTCCTTCGCTGGGTCTTCGCGAGGCGATTCTTGGAGATTTGGAGAGCTGGTTTAAGGGGGGCTGATTGAGGGGCGTTACGAGGTGAGCTTTCGGAGGGCTTGGGTGAGGGCGTCTTCGCCGCCGACGTTTCCGGGGAAGACGACGTAGGCGAGACCGGGGTGAAGGGTTTCATTGCCGATGGTCCAGACGGGGACTCCGGGCAGGATCTGGCCGAGGACCATGGCCTGTTTGACTCCGAGGCCTTTGGTGGCGATGTCGGAGGAGGTGATGCCGCCTTTGGCAATGAAGAAGGAGGGGCGGGTGGTGATCCCCTTGACGATGTCGACGAGGGTTTGGGAAACGCGCCTGGAGATGGCGAGATTTTCTTCACCGTCGATGCGTTTGCGGGAGGTGAAGAGGACAACGGTTTTGCCGGAGGTGAGAGCTTCTTGAATGCTTGCGATCGCGTTCCCGAGGTTGAAGGTGGAGTTGAGCATATCGGGAACACTGAGTTTGATGGCGACGAGATCAGGTGCGTTTTTGAGGAGGTGATTGAGTTGGTCGGTGGTCCCGGGGACGTGGGAGCCGACGATGATGAGGCCGCCGTTGGGGTTGGGCTCGAGGTCCTGAAGTTGCCAGGGATCGAGGGGAGGGCGAGAGACGATGCCGGCGAGGGATTGCACAAAGGAAGCGGCGGAGCGGATGATGAAACGGCGATCGCTCTTGAGGAGGGCGAGGGAGAGAACGTTGAGATCTGTGAGGGAGGCGGCGTTGACGATGCAGGTCGAGGCGGCTGGGAGTTGCTCAAGTTTTTTGGTGATGTCGCCGGAGCGGAGGTCAGCGAGCGAGAGCGATTGCACGTCGACTGTCGCACCTGATTTTTCGGTGAGGTAATCGGGAAGGTATGAGTGGGAGAAGGGGAAGGTATTGTCTTGGGCGAAGGAGGTGAGGTGGGCCGGGGTGGCGGTTTCATCCTCGATGACGTAGTGGGTGTCATTGACGGTGAGGCGGCCGCCGGCTTCGAAGAAGGGGATGAAAAGGGTGGGGGCTTCCGGAATGCCGAGTGCCTGGCGGAGGGTATCGGTCTCGAGCGGGAAGTGGCCGCGGAGAGTGGAATCGGAGCGGGAGATGACGATGATATCGTCTTGGAATTCTTTGAGAATTTCGCCGAGGTTTTGGTGGAGGGTGGTCGTTTCTTCCGGAGTGAGGGCCCGGGAGTTGGTGAGGAGGAAGAGGACGGGCGGGGCTTCGTCGATGGCGTCCTTGATGAGGTCCGGGTTGAGATCGGTGAGGACGGGGACGTCGAAGACGGTTTGGGTGCCGGTGGGGTCGTCATCAAGGACGACGATGGTTTTTTTGGATTCGATAAGGAGGTTGTGGATCTCGGGAACGAGGTCCTTGGTGAATTCGGCCGGGAGGTTTGAAAGGAGTTCGTTTTTGGTCATGGCAAGAGAGATTTGGTGGAAGCCTGGGCTCGGCAGGAGCAGCTGTCGCCACGATGGAGTTTCAGGGGCATGGCTCCGAAGAGGACGGGGTTGGGGTTTTGGCAGGCGTCGAAGGCGTCTTCCGGGAGGACGGCGATGTGGTGGCTTTTCATGGGCTCTTGCGACGTGTGTTGGAAGCGATCATTGTCGGTCGTGTTTAAAAAGCTAGATCACATTGCGATATTGGTGCGGGACACGGGGTAAGCGATGAAGGGGCTCATGGATTTCGGATGGGAGGCCAAGGCGGGTGAGCCGTATCCGGCGCCGGAAGGTTGGCCGGCGGTTTTTCTGGATCCGAAACTCACGAGAGTGGGTGCTTTGGGAAATGACCCCGGGGAAGTGATTTTCCGGGTGAATTCAAAATGTTTGCAACTTTGCGGAAATCAATGGGTTGGATCACTCGCCAACTCGTAAGAAACACATGAAAAATTCAACATTGATTCCACTCTTTTCGGTCACTGCAGCTGCCGCATTTGGCCTTGGGTGGACCATTCGCCCTGATTCCGTGAAGGAAGAGGACCCTGGTCTTTCGGCGCGTGGTGAGAGCTCTCGGACGAGCCGTTCAACCGGCTCGGGAAGATCTGGGCGGGCGAATTCCAGCGCAATCGGTCCGGAGGGTGAGTTTTTAGCGAGGTATCTCGTCGATGGCAAGATCGCTGCCGTCGATATGAAGGCCGCAATTGAGGAGATCTCGAACACGAATGATCCTCTTTTAAAGCAGAAGATGTTTTCTTTGCTGCTTGAAAATTTAACTGCTGACAACGCGAAAGATGCCTTTTTGGCTCTTCAGGAAAATCGTGGAGGAGGTCGATTCGGACGGGGGAATGATGATCAGCTGAGACTTCTTGCGAATGCCTGGGGGCGAATTGATGGACCGGGAGCGATTGCCTCTCTCAAGGAAATGGCCGCAGAGCGCGGTGAAGAGGGAAATGATCGTGGCCGGGGCCGCGGAGGTCGTGGGCCGGATGAGATGTCCAGCGTGCTTGCTGGCTGGGCGACGGTGGATGGTGCCGCTGCTTCCGCGTATGTCAGCGGTATCGAAGATGAGCGTGAACAGCGCGGTGCTGCCTACGGCGTTTTGCAGGGGATGTTGGTGAACGGGGTTGAAGAGGCGATGGGCTTTGTCCGGTCGCTCCCGGCAACGGAAGACGGAGATCGCAGCAAGGGCATGTATATGGCGATGGTGACCGGTGAGATGCTGGAACAGGGTCTGGATCAGGCAAAAGGCTGGGTTGATACCGTCAAGGATCCCGACTTGCGCACCGGTGTTCTTGCGAGGGTCACGATGGAGATCATGCAAGATGACCGAGAGGGTGCGGCGGAGTGGATCGCCAAGTATGGTGATGAGGATGCCGCTGCTCCGGCGGTGAACCGGCTCGCTGATTCCTGGTCACGTGAGGACCCGAAGGCGGTGATGGATTGGGCCGAGAATCTTTCCGGAAAGTCAAAGAGCGAAGCCTATCAGGAGGCCATGGAGTCATGGGCGGTTAAGGATTCGGCTGCAGCGGGAGAGTATTTGAAGGGAATGCAAGAGTCACCGGAGCGTGACGCTGCCGTGGAGGGCTATGCCACTCGCGTGTCGAGGGAGAATCCCGTGACCGCGATGGAGTGGGCTGAGACGATTACCGATCAGGGGAGCCGTCAGGAAACGATGGTGGAAGTTGCGCGCGACTGGATGCGCAATGATAAGGCGGCAGCCGAGCAGTGGGTTCAAGCCAGTGGTCTTCCTGCCGAGGCTGTCGAGTCGATCAACGAGCCTCGCCGTGACTTTGATTGGAGAGGTCGGGGACGATAGAGAGTTCATTCTGCATTTCGCAGAGTCTAGTTGCAACAGGAGATCGATTCACAACCGAGGCAACAGATTGCCTCTCCGCCAAAATCACAGCAGATCAAGTGATCACAACATCTGCTGCATGGATTATCTTTTTCGCCTTCAATTTTCTTTTTGGAAGGCGGCTTTTGTCCCCCCAACTGTGCCAGAGCGGTCGCAGGAATGAAATCCTTGTGACGTCCCAAGGTGCTCGAGAACACTTCTCGAATTGGGTTTTGAAATGTTCCGGGGACAGACTGCACCTCTGAGAGCTGTGCAAAAGATTGCCCGACGTGATGCCGGAACTCTTCGGGATCACCTTTTACGAGGGGATTGAAGCGTCCTCTTTGTTCATCCTCCTCGCGGTCATCCCAGGCATCCCGCCAATAGATGAGTCGGCCAAGACTCTGCCCAATTGATCTGAGTTTCCCCTGCTTTTCAGGGGCTCCCGCGAGGCGGGCGGCTTCGCTAAAGATGGTGCCGTATGCTCCGGCGGTGGGAGAGGCTGCCGTGAGGAGGTCCGGAGAGCGGGACTCGATGGCTGATTGCTCCTCCATCATAGCAACCACCTCGGCGGTGGGGAATGCCACGGAATTCAAAAAAGAGATGGCCCGGTCGGTGAGTGGATTGATGGTCCGTCCGAGAATGCGAGCAGCAGTTCTGCGGAGGCCGGTTTCATCGGCGCGATCGTCATCGAGTTTGGCCGCGAGCCCACAAACGGTGACCGCCGCGGCATAGCGGGAGTGCAGGCCGTCGCTAAAGAGAGGGCGGGGGACAGAGATGGGATTACAGCAGGTGCGTGAGACAGATTCCGGTGGAGTCGGGCTCAAGGATGCCGTGAAGAGGGAGAGAAAAGTAGAATCTCGATTCACAAGGAGGCGGGCGGCAGGCGAGTAGTCGTCGCGAAGTGCGCCGGAGAGGCCGCAGAAGAAGCCGCGATAGGTGGAGTGGCTCTCATCTGAGGCGCAGGTGCCGCAGGGGCTACCAAGGAAACCGAACATGGGCAGGAGTTTGAGCAACTCTCTCCAAAGGCCAAGTGGTATTTTGACTTCCGTGTTGGCGGGATACCGGGTGACGAAGGAGCGGGAGTCTTAAAGTTCCATCCGTCTGCCGGTATCGAGGCTTTGGCGGCCGGCTTCGAGGATGGCGGTGGTGTTGCGGGTGGTCTCGATGGTGGCAAGATTCTCCCGCTTGCCGAGGATGAAGTCGGCGATGCTCTGGTAGCCGTAGGAGGATTGGCCGGCGAAGCGGCCGTGGGCATCGGGCGGGTAGCGGAAGAAGAGGGGGTTGGGGGATTGATAACCGTCGGAGTCGGAGGCGAAGTCATAGCCGCGGTGGGCTTGATCGACGCGGATTTCGCCCTTGTGATGGAGGGCAAAGAAGCGCTGTTGGGAGTGGACCTCGGCGGCCGCGGCGATCCAGGCGGAGGTGTAAATTGCCGTGGCTCTGGTGCCGGAATTGTTGAGCCAATCGACCATCAAGGTGATGGAATCCTCGGTGGGAAGTCCGAGGTTTTCGGCGACTCCGGTGGAGGCTGAGGCGATGACGGAGACCGGGCGGGCCAGGTCTTCAAGGGTCCAGCAATGGAAGTCGATATGATGGGCGTTCAGGTAGTAGGAAATGTCAGATGATTTCCCGGCCCAGGCACGGAAGGAGGCGAGCTGCGACTTGGGCTGGGACATGTAGCTGGAAAAGTACGAGGAATCTCCGAGGTTTCGGAGTTTTCCGCGGGCGTCCGAGTAGATGGGATCCCAACGTTTGTGGACCTCCATGGCGATGGTGACTTTGTTCCTACGAGAGATTTCGATCAATGAATCATGTTCTTTGGTCGTCTTGACAATGGGCTTGGCGACGAGGACGTGGAGACCGGCTTGCGCTGCGGCGCAGGCCATTTCGTAGTGGAGGTCGTCGGGCGTGAAGATGAGGACGGCGTCGCCGGGAGTGAGGGTTTGCATGGCAGCGCGCCAAGCTTCGGGGTCTTTTTGGTCATCGGCGGGGAAGCTTTGGAACGAGGAGTCGAGTCCGTAGCGTTTTGTGATGAGCTGGTCGAAGTGGTTGCGGACGAGGGAAAACTTGGTGCCGTTGGAGCCAGCGAGGATGATCTCCGAGACAAGGCCGCGCTCGCGAAGATCAAAGAGAGTGAGGGCGACGATACCGGCTCCTTTGTCGGAAGTGGATTTGGAGCCATGTACGAGACCCGTGACATATTCTCCGGTGCCGATGACGAGGACTTTGGGGGCGGGCATGGTGGTTTACTTGATCACTTTGATCTGGGATTTTCTGGTCACGATGATGGAAAGGCGGCTCCCAAAATTGTCTTTTTTGGGACGTCCTCTCACTTCAATTTCCTTGTCTTCAAGAGATTTGAGATAGGATTCGGAGAGTGAGGCGTCGGCTTTCTTGATCTCGATGGCGGCGGCGAACTCAGGGCCAGATTTTTTAAATTGGAGGTAAAATGTATTGCCTTTACGCGATTTGGTCAGCTCGGTGACGACGCCGCGGACGGGGATAATTTGACCATCCTTGAGCAAGGTTTCGCGGATCTGTTTCTCATCGTGAATGGTGTAGAATTCCTGAAGGAGGTAAGTGATCTCAATATCATCGGGGTTGACGATGCGGAGAAGGGAAGGCGATGAGAGAAATCCCCATAGAGTCACTTCGTTTCGCAAGGCGGTTTGGGCGAGAGTGCCGGAGGCCGGAGGGAAGGCCACCTTGATGGATGAGTTCGCGACAAGGAGGTGGCCGTCTTCATCAAGATCGGAAAGCGTGGTGTGGAAGGTGATCCATTCGCCGACCTTGCCATCAAGAGAGTAAGGGCTGGTGGGGTCGACCAACATATAGGCATCACGATTTCCAGGCCGGGGAGGAGGGGGGATCGCCGGGGGAGGTTTTGGAGATGCAATCGGAGGCGTAAGAGTGGCTGCGATCGTGGCTGATTTTACAAGGTCTGGTTCATCTGACGCAACGATCATTTCGGCAGGTTGCTTGGCGACGCTGGTGGGCTGCCTATTGATGAATTTCCATGAAAAGAAGCCGATCGCAGCGACAAGTGTCCCCAGAACGAGAAGGATTTTGAGAGGGAATGCTGATGCCGTTGAGGAGGCGAGTTGTGGGGTTGGTGCGGCGGGCCCGGGGGGATTCTCTCCGGTCGCAAGTGGGGTTGAGATGTGCTCGGTTTGTCGTTTTAGATAAACGAGGAGCGCGTTGAATTTTTGATAAGGGTCGGCTTCGGCGGCGGGATGAACTCCTCTGGCGAAGGCCTCGAACCAAGTGTGGTAGTCGATGGAGAAGGTGTCGATGGTATGCTCACCATGACCGCACGTGACCACCGAGGAGGGGTTGAAGGAGACGGTGCCCGCGAGTGGTCCGAGGGCGGCAATGAGAGCTTCGCCGTGGATCTTGATTCGGTTGAATTCCTCTGCTGTCAGGTCAGAGTCGCGAAGACGGTCGGGAATGAGGATTCCGTCCCACCAACGAGCGACGATCCAGGGATATCCATCGACCGGGTCCAAGCCGCCATCAAGGACCGGTCGCAGGCAGCTGTGACTGAGTGCTTGAAGTTGGGCGAGGGCATTTGGAAAAACCTCGCCCTGGAGTCTGTCGAGAACCTTGGGTTCATACTTGAGCCGGATCAGAGCGAGTGGGATCTGATCGCGTGTTAGGACGCGGTAGACGACAAGGTCCGCGGTTTGGTGAACCAGGTCCTCGATGTAATAGTCGGTCTGCATTGACGGCGGGCGGACAGGCTGACTGACTCTCGTGGGGAAGCCAACCGGAAATGTGGAGAAGCTTCATTCATTTTCTTTATCTCTTTCTTTGATGCAAGGTCTTACGAGTGAGGGGGTTTGTGTTCTGGGTCGGTGCGAGCCCCGCTTGTTGGGTTCCGGGCTCGAGTTCCTTCAGGCAGTAAGTGGAAGGGAGATTTTCATTGCCGGGACTCCCCGGAGAGTCGGTTATTTTTGAGGCAGGTCGAATGACCCAGGCCGCTGCCAATCCCAGCGCGAGGCAGACCAACCAGACCCCATCGGGCCAGACTGAAAAGAGCGCCATCCCTAAGGCAGGACCAAGCATGGTGGCAGAGTTCCAGGCAATGCCGAGCACTCCCATAAAGCGCCCTCTCATATCCTCCGGTGCCAATCCGGCGATGTAGCTGTGGGCGATGGGGAGCGAGATCATCTCACCAATCGTGATCACAACCATGGCCACAATTAGGATGGTGAGACTTGCTCCGAAGAGATTGATCCCCATGCCAACTCCGACCAATGCGTAACCGATACTCATCACCCGGATCGGGAGGTGCTTGCGCGTCCATGAAGTGAGCGGGAGCTCGAGCAGAACAACCATGAGGCCATTGAGAGCCATCAGTCCACCAAAGACCGACTCGTTAAAGCCTCCTGTTTTTGTAATCTGTAAACCCCAGGTGCTACTCAACTGCCAGAAGACGACCGCGATTAAAAACGACGCCGCAATGGCTCTCAAATAGGCAGGATTCGCGCGCATTTCCCGAATGGCGGGAGCCCAACTGGCATTGATCTTGGCGATCCTTTTCACCTCGGGAACACCAAAGAGAATGACGATCCCAAGAACACTGGTGGTGAGAGCGTCGACGACGAAAAGTAGGAAGAAGGAGTGCTCTGCCATCAGTCCCGCCACTGCCATACCAATTGCGAATCCGAGATTTACCGCGAGACGTTGGCAGCCGAAGGCACGCACACGAAGGTGCTCGGGAACGAGGTCGGCAAGGAGGGCGCTTGCTGCTGGGAAATACATAGCGCTGAACATGCCCACTGCACTGGAGGCGATGACAATGCTCCATGGATTGATGGCCTGGGAAAGAAGCATCATGCAAACCGCTCCCCCCGTGCACGAGACGATGATGGTTGGCTTGCGCCCCCAGCGATCAGCGCAATATCCACCCAGAAGTCCTGCGATCAGTCCACCGGCGCCATAGGCTCCGAGTGCGATTGCCGTCACCCACGATGCGTAACCTTCGCGCTGCAGGTAGAGCGCGAGGAAGGGCATCACGAAGTGGCCGAAGCGATTGATCAGGGTGCCGCAAAAGAGAACCCAGTAGGGTCCTGGCAGGTTTTTCAAGTCGCTCCAAAGGGCGGTGTTTGTTGCTTGGGTTTTCATCTCGGTTCCAAAGAAAAACCCCGCTCACTCGAAGGTGGGCGGGGTTGGTTTTCTGAAAAAAGTCTCGTTATTGAGTCAGTGTATTATTCTAAAAATCATTCCCGCCCGGGTTGCGATAAAGTCGAGTCATCCAGGTCCAGGCAGAGAGGCCATGATGAGAGACCACGCAGCCGCCCACGAATTTCTCCGAGGAAAAATTCGGGTGGCAAGAAATGACTGGCTGGAAGTTCATCGGCGGGGCGAAGTTGGTAGCAGGGTTTCTGTTAGGGTCCATGCCAAACTGCGAAAACTTCATTTTACAGGCTTCTTTCGTTTGCCCTTCTTCTTCGCCTTGAAGTGATCCGGTGCAGTGAAGTGCGGGCTGGGTCCGTGTTCGCGGAGGAGGATCCTGGTGAGCTTTTTGGCAATCTCCGGGTGTTGATCGGCGATGTTATTTTTCTCCGACGGATCCTTTGAGAGATCGTAGATTTCGACCGGATCTTGCAGCCCGCGCCGGTAGCCTTTCCAGTTCTCGACTCGCACCGATTGTTGGAAAGGTCCCTCGTAGATCTCGAAGTAAATGAACTCATGTTTGGTCTCCTGCGGTTTACCAAGGAGAGTGGGGAGGATGGAGATGCCATCGGTTGCGATCGGAACTTTTGCGCCGGAAAGTTCGGCGGCGGTGGCCATGAGATCGACATGAGTGGTGAGGAGATTACTTCGGGTGGCTGCTTTGATCTTACCGGGCCAGTGAGCGATGAAAGGTGCACGCGTTCCACCCTCGTAGAGTGAGCGCTTCACGCCGCGGAGGATGCCATTGCTCTTGAGGGTTTTCGCAAAAGAAGCGTTGGCACCATTGTCGGAGGTGTAAATGAGGAGGGTGTTTTCAGCGATCCCGAGTTCCTTGAGTTTCGAGGCGATGCGGCCAACGCCTTGATCAAGAAGGCTGACCATGCCGGCGTAGTTTTTATCTTTTTGGCTCCAGGGCTTGTCTTGGTAGAGCAGGTAATTTGGGTCATCGTGGGGGATGACATAGTCGCCATGCGGTGGCGTCCAGGCGGCGTAGCAAAAGAAGGGCTCGTCCTTGTGATCCTCGATGAATTTGAGTGTTTCCTTCTCGATGAGGTAGTGGGTGTAGCTTTCCTTCTTTCCGTCGGTGTTGCCGGGCAATTCTTCCCGCTTGCTGTTTCGAACGAGGTATTCCGGATAGTAATCATGAGCGTGGACTTGGTCGTAGTAGCCATACCAAAGGTCAAAGCCGAGATCTTCAGGCACGCCGCTTGTGCCGGGATTTCCGAGTCCCCATTTTCCAAATCCTCCGGTGGCATAGCCGGCCTTTTTGAGCATGGAAGCGACGGTGGCGGTTTTTGCGGGAAGCGGGATGATGCCATTGCGTGAGCGATTGGCGCGGCGGTGGCAATGACCGGGATGCAGGCCGGTCATCACGACACAGCGGGTCGGCCCGCAGACTGCCGACCCCGAATAAGCGCGGTCAAATTGCATCCCTTCTTTTGCCAGGCGGTCCATGACCGGGGTCTGAATGAATGTGCCCCCGTAGGGTGAAAAGTCGCCTGTTCCGGCATCATCGACCATCACGAAGATGATGTTGGGTTTACGGGCCGAGGCCACGAGGGTAAGCAAAAAGAAACAGGCGAGCTTGAGCATAAGAAGGCCTTTTATGGAGTGAAGAAGGTGATGACAAGCATCCCCTTTTATCCCTGCCAGGCATCGGAGACAAGAATACTGGCCAGCTGGTCGGCAGGCTTGGAGAGTTTGGCTCCTTTCTTTTTGAGGAGAAAAATCTTCCTCGTGGGAACTGGCTTCTTAAAGGAGCGGATGATGATCTTGTCCGGCAGGCTGTTGCGGACAGCGAGCTTCGGAATCACGGCCATGCCGAGATTTGCGGCGACCATGGCGAGCGCGGTTTCGAGCTGGTCACATTGGAGGCCTTCCTTGGATTGCTGGAGCTGGCACGCTTTCAGCGTTTGGTCGCGCAGACAGTGTCCGTCTGAGAGATGAATGAGTTCCTCGGTCGTGAGTTCGCTGGGTTTGGGATCCCGGTCGCGGTGGGCCCATTGATGCCGGACGGGCAGGGCGAGGAGGAGAGGTTCTTCAAACAGGAGACGGCTTTGGAGTCCGTAACGTCGCAAGTCGTCCTTGGTGACATCGCTGAGAATCGCAAACTCGATCTCGCCATCGGCGATGCGGCGAATGAGGTCGGGAGTGCGGTTTTCCCCGACCTCGATCTCGATCCCAGGATACCTCGAGCGAAATTCCCCGAGAAGCAGCGGGAGGAGATAAGGGGCAAGAGTGGGAATCATGCCAAAGGCGACCTTGCCTGAACGAAGCTCGCTGCGCTCCTCAAATTGCTCCCGGAGAAGCGCTTCTTCAGCAAACAGGCGCTCGGAATGATGCAGGAGCTGTCTCTTATACACATCTCCGAGCCCACGAGACCGAGG
>CAJXVQ010000176.1 GCA_913060685.1 uncultured Verrucomicrobiales bacterium | reverse complement strand
TTGCAAGGAACCCTCGGTTCCATAAGCCCCCCAGCTCAACAATGCGAAACTTGGGCTAAGCTCACCATCCGGTCGTCTCACCCGGGGTTCTTTGCACACCCCCCAAAATGCACATCTTGAGTGTGAAAATCTGACTGAACCAGCGTTCATGCCTCAAGTTACGACAGCGACAACTTTTAAAATTTCTCTATTTGGAGATCTTCCGAAGCTCCTGAGCAACGGTTAGATAATAGTTTCGCCCAGTAGCGGTAATCAGCTTCCCGGCGAGGGCTTCGAGAGCTTCGGCCTTTAGGGTGCGTATTTCCTGGTCACCCGGTTTTAAGGCGAGGAGCTGATCGCACAGCTCGGCGCACCACTGTGCATCGTCCTCTTTCAACGCTCTGGCAGCGGCAGCTCGAAGAGCAGGTTCTCCTCCCGCCAGCTTCACCATTCGCTTTGCCTCCTCTGCCGGTGGAAGTGAGAATAGATGGGTTGGGTTTCCATCAAACCAGCCCAGGTAACCGGTGAAGATCGCACGGACTCCCCATTCGATGTTGCCATAGTATTCGCGTAGATAGTCCAGATCCCTCAATCGTTCGGGCAACTCGACGTATTCGACCAACTCATCCGGCGTCATGCCTTTGTTGATTCCTTCAATGGTCTTGTCGAAAACGTGCTTAATCGCGTCCCGGTAGTTGTTCAGAACTTCAGTCGTTCGTCTTTCACCGACGATTGGTTGGGTGTGGCCGGGAACTGCATGGGCGGGCTTCTCATTTATCATAGCTTCAAGGCTGCCTATCCACTCCTTGACGTCTCGGTAACCGGTTCCGCGAATGGCGTAGAGGTTTGGCCAGGACTGGTAGAAATTGTCCCCGGTGAAAACGACTCGCTCCCTGGGAAACCAGACGTAGAGCTGATCGGCGCTCTCGCCAGGTGCCGCGACCAATTCGATATCGAGTCCGGCCACGGAGATCTTCTTGCGCCCGTCCCGGAAGGTGTCCGTTGGACGTGGCGGTCTCCCTATGAATATATTTTGATCTTGTGGCGGATTGACTGCGGGAGCGATCCCATTGTTAATCCGCTTGTCTGGCGGAAGGAGAAATCCGCCCTGCCGTGCTCCACGAAGGCCATTGATCTGGACACCTCCAGCCACAAACATGGCTCCTTCCGGGTTGAAGGGAGTCCGGGCATAGATGGCTGGTTGAGCTTTCGCATCTTCCACAAGAGCCGAAGCACCGCCGGTGTGGTCGCCGTGCCCGTGGGTCAGAATGATGGCCTTAACGGGCAGGTCAGTGACCTTGCGGAACTCCTTGAGAACAGCCTTCGCGTGATCGGGAAACGTTCCGGTATCGACGATGACCACCCCGTCTGTCCCGACGATCATCGAGATGTTTGCCGGACTGTAGCCTGATGCAACGTAGACCGAGGGCGACACTTTGGTGACAAGCGGTTTCAAGTGCTCCGACCTCTTCTTCAAGAGTTTGGTTGCCTGCGAGTCCTCCGCGTAAGTCAAAGGAGCGAGGCATGCCCATGCTAGTGCAAGTGCCTGCATTGTTTGTCGTGTTGCTTTCATGTTAATGTTGGTGGTTTTCGTTGGATCAGGAGTTTTCCTGATCCGCTTTTGCGTGTGGAGTCCGTAGGACGCTCTCCTCTTTCGGCCCTCGGGGGGCATCGTCGTTTGCTCGTCAGTGCTACGGAACGGCGGAATTCAGCATGGAAGGTGCGGCCTATTTTAGCCCAGGGCAAGAACCGTGCGTTCAGCGCTTACGTTGTTCTACCACTTCGCCCAGAATTTTCCCGGCGGTACAGGAGGGTTGTTTTGTTCCCAGCCAAGCCGCGAGAGTGGGGGCGACATCGACGGTGTGGATTTGTCGGAAAACTTCCCGAGGTTTGATCCCCGCCCCGGCGAAAATCACGGGGACGTGGGTGTCATAGCGCCATGGTGATCCGTGGGTGCATGCGACCATGGTTCCTTCAAGATCGCTTGTGAGACTGTGTGGCTGGAAGACGACATAGACATCTCCGGAGCGGCGGGCGTTGTGGTTCTTCGCGATCGATCTGGTCAGATCCGTATCCGGCAACTCTCCTTGAGTCAGAGCGCTGCTGGCTGCGGCCATCGCAATTGCGGGAAATTTTTGAAGCTCAGCCGCGACCGCAGCTTGCACTTCTGCGAGGTCGAGTTCCCGGGCCTCGATCGCTTCATGATTGAGATAGATGTAGGGATGAAAGTAGGTTTGGATCAATTCCTCTGCGATCCCAAAGCGCTTCTTAAGGGCCGTCATCCCTGGTCCCTTGTCCCAAGTCTTGGGGGCGACATTTTTAGCCTCGATCCCGAACTGGTTGAGGTAGCCCGGCACCTCTGCGGCGCCGTGATCCGCAGAGAACACGATCAAGGTCCGATCGAGGCCGACTTTTTCATCCACGTGCTTAAGGAGGGCCGCCAGCGTGCGATCAAGGTGGAGCAGATTGTCCTCGCTCTCGAGACTGGAGGGGCCGAAGAAGTGCCCGATGTAGTCGGTGGAGGAGAAGCTCACACTGAGATAGTCGGTGACTTCGTCCTGCCCAATTTTTTCGTGGTCGATGAGGGATTTGGCGAAGTCCAGTGTCAGTTCGTCTCCCGCCGGGCTGAGAGTCAAGAGGGTGGTGAAAATGCTGCTTTCTTCCTTCCCAAAAGGGTGTGGGAAAGTGCGCCCGTAACCGGGCAGAGCGATCTCCCATTCCTGATCGTCTTCCGCACCGTGGAGGTAGCTTTCTTGATCCTGCAGCAATTCCCAACTCGTGCCGGCATACCGCTTGATTGCGCGTTTCGCATTCCATGCGAAGACCCAGGGAGGATTGGCGTCGTAATAGAAGTGACTGGTGACAAACTCGCCAGCTTGTTTGGAAAACCAGAAGGCTTTGCCCGCGTGACCCGCCATGGTGATCGCGCCACGATCTTTGACCGAGACTCCGAAGATCTTCGCTTTGCCAGCGGTGTGCAGGGCCAGTTCATCACTGAAGGTGGAGGCGAGGATGTTGGCGGGAGATCGACCGGATACTTTCGCCACCTTCTGGGTGGGATCGAGTTCGGTTTTTTTGTCAACGTCGGTACCTTCACCGAGGAGAGGGTAACGCTCATCTTCGAGATTGTAGACGAGGCGGTTCAAGCCGTAGTCGAACCAGACGTTTCCGACCATGCCGTGTGCGGAGGGGTGGGCCCCGGTCGCAAGGGTGGCATGCCCCACGATGGTTTCGGTATTGGCGTGGGCATGTTGGGCATCGGCAAAGACGACCCCCTGCTCGTAAAGGTAGCGGAAGCCACCGTCGCCCATGCGATCGAGAAGGCGCCCCGGCATGTCGCTGCGAAGCTGATCAACGGTGATTTGAAGAACCAGTTTTGGGGCGGTGCTCTTTGCCGTGACGGTGACGGGGGTGAGGGAAGAGAGGACGAGGAGCGCGATTGCTCGAGGTTTGCGAAGGAAGGACAGTCTGTTCATGGAGATTTCAGAACGATGAATGAGGGGGTAATTGAGTCAATTTCAAAAAGATGTGGAAGGGGGCATTGTCGACACTGGGAGGAATCGCCTTGGGAGCTCAAAGAAACCTGGAAGAGTTCTTCCGTAATTCGTTGGGTGACGACGGGTTGCTCCCTGGATCTCGGGTAATCCTTTCTCGGCGCGCGCCTTGATCCCAGCAAAGTTGGCTTCGATCATGCCGATCATCTGACGGTTCAAATGTGATAAGGCCGTCATGGAACTATCGTCCTTCAAAAGATTCTCGATAGCGTGATGGTGCCTGACCTGTCCAGCGACGGAAGGCAATCGAGAACGGAGCGGCTTCCGAATAGCCGAGGTGTCGCGCGATCTCTATGTCGACTGACGAAGAAGCGATGCGGCCGTCTCAAAGCAAATGTGATTGATCAAATCGAACAAGGTCAGAGAGCGACCCAGGCAGGCTCCAAACATGCCCAACTCTCTTGCCGAGGTCAGACGGCCCACTTGCACACTTCCTACTCGACGGATGCTGGCATGACCGGCACCCGGATCGGGCCGGAGGAAGCGCTCCGTTTCGCACGGGGAGAAGAGATCAAGTCAAGCCATGGCATGCCGGTAAAGCTGATCCGTCCTCTCGACTTTCTTGTCATTGCGGATCACGCTGAAAACCTCGGACTCGCTCCATTAATCGATGAATCAAATGCGGATTTTTTGAAGACCGAGTTCGGCAAGAAAGTCCATGATCTGTTGAAAGCGGGGAAAGGATTTGATGCCTATGATGCTTGGATCGCACCCATGATAAAAGGGGGGATCCGCTCAAGGATGACAAGATGATTCGGACGGCCTGGCAACGGATCACGGCCCTTGATGAGAAGTACAATGAACCCCGTAAGACGAACGATGACCACGGCTCTGCCGCTCTTGGCTTGCGGACTTTTTCCTTCTTCAGCATCCGCCCAGGATGTGGAGCGCAATCTCGCTCAGGAGCTGACCAATCCGATCGCATCCCTCTACACCCTGCCGATCCAGTTGGGCTTCGATCAGGATCTTGGGGTGGATGGAGATGGCTCCCTAACGCAGCTCAACCTGCAACCTCTGATCCCGTTCACCTTGAACGAGGATTGGAATCTGATCTCGCGCACCATCATCCCGTTCATTGAGCAGGAGGACGTGGCTTGGCAGGGGCAGGACCAGTCCGGTTTGGGCGATATCCTGCAAAGCTTCTTCTTTTCCCCGAGTGCGGTTCCTGAAAACGGTTGAATCTGGGGTGTGGGTCCCGCGTTCAGCATTCCCACGGCATCTGAAGATGCCTTCGGGATTGACCGCTGGGCGCTCGGGCCGACCGCCGTCGCCCTGAAAACGAAGGGACCGTGGACCGTGGGGATCCTCGCCAACCAACTTTGGTCGCTGGGAGATGGCAGTGACATCTACAACGCGTCCTATGTCGAACCATGGGCCTCCTACGTGCTGCCCACCGACACCACCGTCTCGCTCAGCATCGAGTCCGTTTACGACTGGAATAGCGATGAACTGGCGCTCCCGCTTAACTTGATCGTGGATCAACTGATCATGATTGGTGATCAACCCGTCTCGATCGGGGCAAACGCCCACTACTGGCTGGACTCACCCGAGGGTGGTGCCGAAGGTTGGGGGTTCCGCCTGCAGGCGACCTTCATTTGGGAAAAGTAAATCGAACTCAGCAATAAAGCTGGCTGAATGTTGGGCCCTTGATCTTCCGGTTGCAATAGGATGGGGAAACTGATCTCATTATTGGGATCGTGTCGGAATTCCTATGAAGACTATCTGGAAGGGCATGTCTCGAACGATATTCCCATCAGCTAAGCCACAGTTCTGATTCGGGCGTAAACCCTCTTCACTTTCCTTGTCATTTTCCCCGTCGGTGGGTAGATTCATCGCGATGAAAACCCTGATTTGTGGCTTTGGACTCTGCAGTGTTTTCGCGGCTGGAGCGGGGGAGATTGAAGGGGCCGGGGACACCCCGAAACCTATGGCGGGGAGTGGCTCCAAGTTTCGCGATCCGGTAGACGGCTTTTTTGATCTCAGCCATTTTTTGAACGAACCCATGGGATTTGTTCCCCTGATCATGCCGATCACCGAGCCTGCGGTTGGGAGCGGCGCGGCCTTGATTCCAGTCTTTATCGATAAACCCGATGGTCCCGGACGGCCTGACATTACGGGTCTCGGCATAATGAAAACTTCCAATGGTTCCAAAGGAGCCTTTGGAATGTTTTCCAGATACTATCTGGATCAGCATCTCCATCTGGTGGGTGGTTATGCCGACATGAGTGTCAATCTTGACTTCAATGGTCTGGGATCGATCTCCCCGCCGGGTGGATCAACGATCCAGTATAATCTGGATATACGGGGGGGACTTCTGGGCGGGGACTGGAAGTTAGGTGACTCAAATTGGCGAGTAGGGCTCCGCTATGCCTATGCTGATATCGATCTTAGTTTTGATCGGACCTCTACCGCCAATCAAGGGCAACTTTTGGGGGGACTGAGTTCCAACTATGTCGCGAGTAGTCTCATGCCCTCGCTGATTTACGACTCGCGGGACAATGTCTTTACTCCGACCAAAGGGCTGGTTTCGGACTTGAGCCTCTCTGCCAATCTTGAGTCCCTGGGCGGGAGCTCGGACTTTCAAGTGCTCACCTGGTCGACCCTGTGGTTTCGTCCACTGATCGAGGACACCCTCTTTCTGGGGGTCAAGGGGCAGCTTGAGCAAAGCTTTGGAGATGTCCCCTTTTATCTCGAACCCTCTCTCAAACTTCGGGGCGCGCCGGTGGGCCGCTTCCAGGGTGAGGGGGTCGCTTCTGTTGAGGCCGAGCTCCGTTGGCAATTTCATCCCCGTTGGAGCGTGTTGGGATTCGCAGGCGCGGGCGGGACTTGGTCCGACCGACTTCTAGCAGACGACACGGCTTCGACCGCAACAGGAGGGGTGGGCTTCCGCTACTTGATCGCCCGGGAACACGGACTCCATATGGGAGTCGATCTCGCCTATGGTGAGGAAGGGTCTGCGGTTTACGTGCAGTTTGGCGGAGCGTGGGCGCGCTTCTAAAGCGTCGCTTCAAGGCCCGCCCGGACACCGCGCCATTGGGAACCCGGTCAAAGGTTTTTTGAACCGGCCACCTTCAAGGAAAAATCCAGAGGGAAAACTGACAACCAAGAACAGCCCCACTCCTCTGACCTCTTCTTAGGATGTCTGATTTCATAACGGGAATACAAAGTGCTTCAAAGTGACGAAATGAGAGACCGTCTTTTTCCAGCTACCTCCAGCCACCCCCGAGGGCCTGGATGAGTTGCACCGTCGCTTGGTGGCGGGCTTCTTCGGTTTGCGAAAGGGCACGTTGCTCCTGGAGTTCCTCACGCTGGGCGTCGATCACTTCAAAGAAACTCACCAAGCCTGCTTCGTAGCGGAGTCCAACGAGACGTGACGCCTCCTTGGCCGCGAGGGCGGACTTTCGTTGGGCGGCGAGAGCCCGGTCCAGGTTGATGATCCCGGAGAGGGCGTTTTCGACATCCCGGAAGGCGTTGAGGATTGCCTGGCGGTGGTTCTCAAGTGCTTCGTGGTAAGCCGCAACGGCCTGCTCCTTTTCGAGTTTCTTCCGTCCAAATGTTGTGATGGGGAAAACGACCGCCGGACTGATGTTCCATAGCTGGCTATTGCGCTGAAAGAGATCGGAGGTAGAGAGCGCGGCATAACCACCGGCTGCGCTCAGACTCACCCGCGGGTAATAGTTGGCGATGTTGATCCCGATCTGTTCGGCGGAAGCGGCGAGCCGTCGCTCGGTGGCCGCGACATCGGGACGACGGCGGAGAAGATCGGCGGGGACTCCGGATGGGACGATGGGAGTGCGGGGAGGCTTGGCTTTGGCGAGTTGATAGGTGGACGGATTCTTCCCCACGAGGACAGCAATGGCATTTTCAAGCTCGGTGCGGCGCTGGGTGAGACGATGAAGCTCGGCCCGGGCGGTCTCGGTCTGGCTGCGGGCGCGGGAGGAATCGATGGCCGTGGTATCGCCGGCCCGGACGCGGGCCTGGACGAGTTTTTCATTCTTTTCGCGAAGCGCAATGGTGTCACTGAGGAGCTGAATCTCATCATCGAGATGACGAAGAGCGAGGTAGTCACGCGCGACCTCCGCTTTTGTAGAAAGGAGAGCGGTGATGTAGTCGGCAGCGACAGCTTGGGTGAGAGCCTCTTGTTGGGTCACACCACGGCGAACGCGACCCCAGAAATCAATCTCGTAGTTGAGGTTGAGAACCGAGCGAAAACGAGAGTAGGGATCGGGTGGAATGGCAAAGATATCACGAGTGGAATCCAGCTGCCGGGTGGCCAGAGCCGCGCCCGTAATGGAAGGAAGTTTATCACTCTTGCGAAGATCAAGAATGGCATGCGATTGCTCGATCCGGGCCGCAAGCGCAAGGATCTCGGGGCTGTTCTTCTCAACATCATCGAGTAGCAAGTCCAGCGTGCGATCGGAGAAAGACGCCCACCAGCGGCCGGTAGGCGGCGGCGAGGTCAGACCGACGGCCTTATAAGTGGCAGGAGTTGGGAACTGAGGTTTCTTGTAGTCGGGACCAACAGAACAACTGGCGAGAGCAAGGAAGAGGAGGAGGAAGGGTTTCATTTTACAGAGCTAGATATGAGTCTGAGCAGTTTGATGAGAGGCTTAGCTTCCGGGATCGGGCTGAAGTTCGAACTCCGCAGTCTTGGGCTTGCTGAGGGAGAAAACCATGCTGAGAACGGTGGGAACGAGGAACATGGTGAAGATGGTTGAGACGACGAGACCTCCAACAACGACCGCGCCAAGGCCGCGGTAAAGTTCGCTCCCGGATCCCGGAAGAAGGACGAGGGGAAGCATTCCTCCCACCGAGGTGAGTGTGGACATGAGGATGGGGCGAACTCGCGAGGAGACGGATTCGCGGATGGCCTCGTTGGGATCGCGGGAGGGATCTTCCTTCATGAAGTTGATGGTCTGATGGACAATGAGGATGGCATTATTGACCACAACCCCGGCAAGGATGACAAAGCCGAGAATGGTAAGGACATCCATGTTCTGCACCGGCATGTAGTCATCAATGAGGCTCCACTTGTGGACCAGGAACAGCCCCAAAAGTCCGCCCACGGTGGCGAGGGGAACGGAAAGAATGATGACAAGCGGATAGGACCAGCTTTGGAAAAGGACAACCATGAGAAGGTAGACCACGAAGAGTGCCAGGAAGAGCGAGCTCGTGAACATTCCACCAAAGGTGCCATCGCCAAGAAGGGCTTCCTTGATCTCGCCAAGGGCATCGGAGGAGCCCGCGATCTCGACCTGGACTCCCGGGGCAACGGCACTGGCAGCTTGTTGGGCTTTGATGATTTCGTCGACTTTTTCGATGGCCTGCTCGAGTGCCATCCCCTCGGGCGGGGTGACCTCGATGGTGACGGCGCGAAGACGATCAACGTGGCGGATCTGCTCCGGACCGAGGACTTTCTTCAGAGTGGCAATTGAACTAAGGTCAACGATATCACCGTTCGGTGTCGCGACCGGGGTGGTCAACAAGGACTCAAAGGGAAGATTCTCGAGAGCACTGGCGGTGATGATCTTCATGTCCTTAAGCTCGCCGTTTTTCTCGTAGTCCCGGAAGAGGAGAATCCCTTCACCAGCGGCCTGCACGGCGAGTCCGAGGTCGGTGCGGGTCATCCCAAGTTCGCGAAGGCGCGCGTCATTTGGAACAATGCGAAGCTCTTCCAGAGGTTGTGAAAAATTAGGGGGAGACGATGTCACTTTCCCCGGTCCGAACTCGTTCATGAACCCCATGAAGAGGCCGGAGGCGGAACTGGAAACGGCTTCGAGATCAGACCCCTTCACATCGATTTTAATCGCAGATCCCGTGGTGCCTGCGACCCGGAAAAGTGGCATTTGGAAGGCAATCGCAAAGGTATCGGGAGCGGAGGCACCCGCGGTGGCAGCATTCAAGAGCGGGACGGCATCTTTAATTCGCTTCTTATCCTTGGAAATCGCGATCTGAAACATCCGCCCTTCGAAGGAGACGAGGAAGTAGTGCTCGAGAGGTGGAGGCATAACCTCACCGGGTTGCCCAAAACCCCGGGGAACGGGCTTCCTCTCGTCATGATCCGCATCCCTCTCTCGACCTCTCAGGACCTTTTCGACCTGGAACTTATCCTCGGTCGCTTCCCAGGCAGGAGCAACAATGGCCTCCAATCTCTCTCCGGTGTCAGAAAGGGCATCAAGATTGTACGAAGGCGCCGGGAACATGAGCCCGAAGACCAGATTACGATTTCCCCGGGGCAGGTAATCGAGAGGAGGAAGGAGAATCTTCACCCCGAAGACCGTGACGAGAAGGAAGATCAAAACGACCGTGATCCGGCGGAGGTTACTCTTGATGAGCCAGCCGACGGAATTCCCGACAAGGCCGGGGAGGTTGATAAAGAGCCAAGCCAGCGGGCGGAAAGGAGTGCCGATAATGCGGAAAAATTTGCCCCCAAAGAGGTGGTCGAAAGCACTTTCTCCCTTTTCCTTGGGCGGTCTCAAAAAGCGAGCAGCGGCAGCGGGAATGAGGGTGAGCGAGACGATCATCGAGAGGCCGACCGAGACCATAATGGCGAGCGCGATGTCGCGGAAGAGTTGGCCGGCCGTTTCCTGAATCAGCAGGATGGGAGCAAAAACGATCAGGGTGGTCAGGGTAGAAGCGACCACTGCTCCGGCCACTTCCTTGGCGCCATCGAACGCGGCTTCGGCGGGCTTTTTTCCAAACTCGAGATGGCGGAAGATGTTCTCGATAACGACGATGGCATTATCGACAACCATGCCGACGGCAAAGGCGAGTCCGGCGAGTGAGATGATATTGATGGAGCGACCCATTGCTACCAGGACGACAAACGACGCAATGACGGAAACGGGGATGGCAAGAGCGATGATGCCAACGGTGCGTAGCGAACGAAGGAAGAAGAGAAGAGTCAAGGTGGCGAGAATGCCGCCCACCATGATGTTACTGCGAACGAGGACAATGGCGTCTTCAACGTAAGTGGTGGAGTCGTAGGTTTGTACCAATTCAAGAGTGCCATTCATGCCAAGATCCCGGGCTTCAACCGCGAGAAGACCGGTGGGTGAATTGAGGTCACGAACTTCCAGGCGAAGTGCTTCCATCGTTTCAAGGAGGTTGGCACCACGTTCGAGCTGGAAGTTGAAGAACGGCATTTGAATGCCCCGCGCCCGAACCCATGAAGTGGGCTCTTTGAAGGCCGATTTGACGGTGGCTATGTCGCCGAGATAAATGATTCCGGTCTCGTCGCGGCGGATGATCATTTCGGCAATATCCTCCGGTGTCTTGAAACGACCAGTGGCGCGAATGCGGATGTCGCGTTTGCCATCGGCGAGCTTACCGCCCGAAAAGTTGGCATTGGCCGCATTGATGGACTGACGCAGGGAGGCGTAGGTGATGCCGCGCTGAGCCATGGCAGCGGGGTCGACGATGATGTGAAGTTCGGATTGGATCGAACCCCGAACTCCGACTTGCGAGATGCCATCGATACGCTCGAAGCGCGGACGGATACGCCGATCCATGAGGTCATTGAGAGTCTCGGCCGGGAAGTCGGGATCACTGGACGCCAAACCGATCCAGGCAATGTAGTCGACCGATTCAATATCGACGGGCTCGACCCGTGGCTGGAGAACGCCATCAGGATAGCCGGGGACTTCGTCGAGTTTTTGAAGAACGTCGGAGGTGGCTCCCTCAATGTCGGTCCCGGTCTCAAATTCGAGGCGGACGGACCCCTGTCCGTTGGCGGACGTGGAGGTGAGGGAAACCAATCCGGTGACTTCTCCGAGGACCTTTTCCTGCTCTTCAATGACGTCGGATTCGATCTCATCGGCCGAGGCGGATTCCCAATTGGTGACGACTGAAACCACGACCGAGGAGACCTCGGGAGTCATCCGAACGGGCACCACGGTGACGGCGAGAATCCCGGCAAAGACCGCAAGCAAGGTGCCGACGGCAACCGTGATGGGTTGCGAAATCGCGGTCGCAATGATGCCACGTTTGGGCGCGGCCCGGGAGGATGATTTGTCT
>CAJXVQ010000175.1 GCA_913060685.1 uncultured Verrucomicrobiales bacterium | reverse complement strand
CACAGAGTAGATCGTCGGCAGCGTCAGATGTGTATAAGAGACAGCTGTAATCTCAAGGATTTTCAAACGCCAACCCCGATTTGGGGGCCGCGACTCTAGGAATAAAAAGCGATCTGGCAAGGCGTTTCTGAAATATTTCCTCAAAAAAAGTAAATCCCACCCCAATCCGAGTCCTCGACTCCCCACCGTTGGGTCGTTTCCCCGATATTCCATTGCCCGGCATGGCGAGATAATTTAGTTAACTATTCCGAAGAAACGCTCAATTTTAGCTGAATTTGTGAGCCTCAGCGTGCTATTTTCCAAGTGATTTCGGAACCACGCTCAGAAATCAGAGATCAGAAGCTAGCGAACCTTCTCGAAGGTTTAAAAAGAGGTCTTTGTCTTTGTTCATTCTTAGTTCCTTCACATAGAGCGACCGGCTACGACCCAACCTCCGGCCTCGATTATTCACGGGACCTACTCCAACAAGAACAATCCCGGCCAAGAGAAACGCCCGACTGGGTTCAACCAGCCGGGCGGCATAAGATTCTGTATTTAAAGTCGGGATCGGGCCTACTCTGCTCCGGGTTCTCCTTCAGTGGGCTCGTCTGTTTCGAGGCCGTAAATCTCTTCAATTTTATCGGTGATCTCGGCCATTTCTTTATTCGCCATGACTTTTCCCATTTCAGCGCCGATTGCCTCGGCATCAGGATTTTCCGTCATTATCTTCATCAGCTTGCCCATGAGTTCTTCTCCCTTCGCGTCTTGGTCATCTTTGAGTTTTTGAACGGCCGCTTTTTCCTCATCGGAAGGAGGTGCCAGTGCCTCAGCTTCTTTTACCAACTCTTTCAGAGACTCTTTGTGCGTTTCGAAGGCGATGACGAAGGCTTGAGCGGACTTCACATCACTGATTGAGGACATTCCCGTCATCATCTCAGCCATGACAGTCTCGATTTCCTGACCAATCTGGGTGTGATCTTTTTTGACCGTTTCGCCGGCTGGATCATCTTTGGATTCTCCCTCAACTTTCTTCTCTTCTCCACACGAGAGGAATGAGAAGGGAAGCGCGAGAACGGCAGTCAATCGGAGGGTTTTCTTTAATTTCATAGGGAGTTAATTTGAATTACTAATCACGACCATTAAAGAATCCAGCGCAAGATGCCATGATAAAAAGGATGGCATTTTACCATGCCCATTCGAAAACCGGATCAAACTCGATGAGTTTCAAAGCGAATCACTCAAAACAAAAACACCCGATTGCCTAAAGCAACCGGGTGTTGGAAAAGGTTTTGTGATTCCGGAGAATTAGTCTGTGTATTTCTCGTGGCCCTCTTTTTTGAGGTCCTTGAGCTGCCCTTTGATTTCGTCTGCCTTGTCTTCGTCACCGGCAAGATAGGCCATCTCCAGCTCACAAAGCTTCACGTAGGTCTGACCCACCATCTTCTTGAAATCGGCGGAAGCTTTTGCTTTTTCTTTCTCATCCTTGAGATCTTTGAAGATCATGGGGAGATACTCGAGAGACTTGATGGTGGCTTTCTGTGCGTCGTGAACGAGTGCCACCTTTTCGGCTGTGGTCTCAGCCTTGCGGAGTTTCTTCAACGAACCGCTGAGGACATCCATCTGCTCACCGAGCGGAGTTTCTTCGTCATCGTCGGCGTGAACAGGAGCGAGCATTCCGAAACCGATTACGGAGGCGAAAGCGAGGGTCTTGATTGAAAAATTGAATTTCATGTCGGGAGAACTACTCCCAGAAGATTCTCCCTCTGTCAAAACAAGGCTCGAAAAAATCATTCCCAGCTATTATCGCACTCCTGTGATTCGCGGACTCATTTTTGATCTCGATGGCACCTTGGTTGATTCCCTCCCCGGAATCGCCGCCGCCCTTAACCACTCTCTGGAGGATCTTGGCCTCCCCACTCATTCCGGGGAAGCCGTCGCAGGATATATCGGCGATGGTATCGAGACCCTCGTGAAACGGGCACTGGGAAGCGATCAGTCAGAGCACCGCGCCAAAGTCGTGGCAGGATTTCAAGAATACTACTCTCGGGATTGGCAAAAAGGAACCTTCCCCTACCCCGGGCTTATGGAATTCCTGGAGGAGATTTTCCAAAAAGAGATTCCGATGGCCGTGCTTTCGAATAAACCCCATCTCTACACCGTGGAAATTGTCGAAAAACTGTTTCCGACCCACCTCTTTCGCCCCATCCGGGGACATCAGGCGGAATTCCCCAAAAAGCCAGACCCAACAACAGCTTTGCAAATCGTGGCCGCTTGGGGACTCAAGCCTGAGGAAGTGGCTTACGTCGGCGACTCCACGGTCGACCTCGCCACCGCTCAGGCCGGCAAATTGATCCCACTCATTTTTTCATGGGGTTATGGCACGCCGGATGACTTCCCGCTTCTCGATTCGGTCGCGGATCTCAAACAGGCCATCTTTTCGTAGCCGGACCAGTCTTGCTTGATTGGAGAATCCGTTATCTTAAGGCCTTAACAAAGTTCCTCTCCATCACCCTGGCCAGCGTGGCCACCCTCTCCGCCCGTGTAAGAGCAGACCGGTAAGGCCGTCCTCATTGTCCAGCAGTGGACCGGCATGGGCGATCGTAAGCTCTGCCGCCAACGCCTCGCCACGGGCCTGGACCAACTCAAAAAGCTGCCCAAGCTTCAAAGCGGGCTAAAAGTTAAAATAGATGAAGCGACTTTCACTCGCCGGAGCCAGGAAAAAGATCCCGGCAATAAGCGCCAATTGGAGCCACCTGTTTCGGAACAGCCCGTAAAGTTCTCCACTCCGTTTCGAATACCACTCGCCGATCATGACACACCCGGTCAAAGCAAGAATCATCAGGGCAAGGATCACCGTCTTCGGACCATCGAAGATTCCAAGAACAGCCGCTGGACTCAGCTGGTATTTCGAGGGAGAGGCCAACATCTGAACCTTCTCCCAGGCCACCTTCCAGTCGCTCTCCATAAAAAAGATCCAGGCCAGAGTGACGAAGAGCATCGTGACGCCCCACGAAACCAAACCTGGCAAGCGATGCTTCCCCGTCATCATACAGGCCCACACCCCTCCCCCGTGGAGGCCTCCCCATATCAAAAAATTCCACCCCGCTCCGTGCCACAATCCCGACACTAAAAACACCACGATCAGGTTCACGGCCCAAAACTTCACCCGACTTCCACCCAGCGGAAAATAAACGTAGTCACGGAACCACCTCGAAAGAGTCACGTGCCATTGCCGCCAAAAATCTTGCAAATTCCGCGCCAGATACGGGCTCTCAAAATTGAGAGTCAGTCGAATCCCAAAGCACCGGGCCAAGCCCAGCGCGATAAAGGAATATCCCGCAAAATCAAAATAGATCCGGAATGCGAAAAACCCCGCTTCCAACCAGACCTGCACCGCATTCACCGCCACTGATCGCAACTCGCTGTCCAGCAAAGCGAAGTTTTCCGCGAGTACGAGCTTGAGAAACAAACCGAGGACAATCCAGGGTAGACCTTCCTCCAGCGCTTCTCGCCGCAGAACAAACCTCAACGACTTCACCTGAGGCAAAAGATCACACCGGCGCTCAATCGGGCCCGCCACAATTTGAGGAAAGAAGCTCGCGAAATTCAGATAATCCACCAAAGGAGGACGACTTTCCTCCTGTCGGAAGCTATCGATCACAAATGAGATCACCTGAAAGGTGTAAAAAGAAATCCCCATGGGGATCAGCACATGAGCCATTGGCCTTTCTCCGGAAAAAATCTCCGTAAGAAAACCGCTGTATTTGTAATAAGCCAAAGGAGCCAGCATCAAAGGAGTCACGATACCAAGGATCATCTTCCTTCGACAGAAGAGCCCCAGGTATCCCATTCCAGCCACCCAACTGAAGATCAAGACGGTTTCAACGCTCTCCATTCCAAGTAAAAACAAACTCAGTACGATAAATCCCGTTCTTTCAAACCACGCCGGTTTCCCCAGGAGAATTCGAATCAAAGAAAGCACTGCAAAACCGCCGACCAGAGCCAGCCAAAATGTCATCGAGACGAAGTTCATAACCCCTCCTCCAGCATTCGTTTCAACGCCTGCCCCAGCACCCGCGTTCGCTCGCGCCCCGGCTCCCTCCTCATGTGATAGCCCGTGTCCAAAAACCAATCGTTCTCCGCCGTCGCACCCATCGTGGCATCCCTGATGATCGGCAGAAACCCCTCCATGACTTCCAGAGCCCTGGCATGCTCCAGACGCTGCGCCACCAGGATCTCGGGGCGGAAGACTTCCCACGGCAGGGTATAGAAAATTCTGATGCCCTGCTTTTCCCCGAACTCAGCTACCCGTTTGAGGTCCGCTTTCACTTTCTCATCTTCCAACCATCCCTTCATCGACTGAAAGCCTTCCCGGTCGGCATTGGGTTCAGTCGTCACCATTCCCAAAACACCATTCTCCTGAATATCCTCCAACCGATATCGGTAAAGCGGGCCACCCCGGACGACCTTGGCAGCAAGCGTCCCCAGAAACTTAGCCCCAGGGCGCAGCGCGGCCAAGCGATCCAAAACCGGCCTCTGATAAAGCTCCCCGGCAAATGCTCCCCGGGTTGCTCCCGTCAAACCTCTCGAAAGATCCACCTTCACCGCAAGGGGCTGCAGGGAATGTTCATCAACTTGCAAAATCTCAGGCTCCAAATGGAGAATGACAATGTCGCCCTTCCGGGCCCGGGAAGTCGCAAGATCGATCAGATAACGATACCCCATGCCCGCCGATCCGCCCAAATTGACAGCAGGCAAGCCCGTCTCCTCGGTCAAAAGATCCGGATGGATCGAAAACGAACAACTTGACCCGCCTCCAACAAAGATCATCGGCTTATCCCCCTCCAGCTCCCGCAAGCCATCTGCTGCCGTGATTTTCCGCTCAATCACTTCCTTCCAAAAACCCGCCTCCGGGTCCCACTTAAAGGAAACAAGAGAAGCGAGAATCCACATCAGCAAAGCGACCCCCGCAGTGAAATACCATGGCCATCTCCGGCGACTGCCTTTATCACTTGCGCTGATCGATCCCTTCACTGCGGGAAAGGTAGTCAAGCGCATCCCACAGACGCGAGCGGAAAACCTTCCGCCATGAAGAACCCATCCTTCAGACCGATCATTCTCATCGATCTTAAGACGCTCATCCTTCCTTTTTTTCGTCGACACGAGTCGCCCATGCCGGGATGACCTCCATCATATTGAGCGATCTCGCGGAAGCCCGGATCGAAGTGATCTCCTTCTTCATCGTTAAAAAACACCAGCTCACGACTGAGGGATTTCTCCTCTGCGCCGTTTCTCATTCGACTCGCCGGGTGAGGTTCGGCCGTTAGAGCGGTAACTCTTCCTTTTGCCCCAAGAACCTGGGATCGGTTTTCAGGATATTGACATCGAGCCACATCTTGACCCGTGCCAGCTTTTCGCGGGAATTGGTTTTACGGGCTGCCGGGCCGGTCACGCTTTGGGCATTAAGCCCAACCACATCCAGGCCAATCGATTCAGCAAGGTAGACCGCCCGCTCGTTGTGAAATTTTTGTGAGATGAAAATGACTCTTTTGGCACCAAAGACCTCCTTGGCTCGCACCACAGAATCAAGGGTTCGTAAACCGGCAAAGTCACACACGATTTTTTCAGCCGCCACTCCCGCGTCAACCAAGGCGGCCTTCATGTCCTCGGGCTCGTTGTAGTCGTGGGAATGGTTGTCACCCGAAACAATAAAGCACTTCACTTTCCCGGCCTCCCAAAGTGCCGCCGCTGCTTCGATCCGATATTTAAAGTAGAGGTTTTGACGACCTTGAAAGGTCTTGTTACACCCAAACACCAACGCCACCGGGGTCTCGGGAACGTTTGCCGCTTCATTGAATAACTTTCCTTCCGCCGACTTCGCGGCGGCCCGGTCCGCCCAGAAAATCAACGACACGCTGGCGATCAGCCCGATAAATCCCAGGATCAAACCCCAGCGAATCATTTTTCCTATCTTTCCCTTCAAAAGCTTCACGGCTTAAAGTCAAACCCCGAAGCCCGACTGTCAACCCTGCGTCTCGGGCCTCACTCCCGGCCAAATTCCACCAAAACCTCGCCTTGTCCATCGCGGGGGAAATTGTAGGTCCTGCTCCAGGTCTTGGAATTCGCATCATAGTCCGTCTGCCAGAAGTCCTTTCCATGGACGCTTTGATCCACAACCTTCCCGCCCACCTTGAGAACAAACCCATCATAACGGGTCAAATTCGCAAAGGTAACCGGCACATAGCCCAATCCGCCCGATAACTTGACCCTCGCGATATTGTCTTCACATCTGATGCGAACATCTGGAAAAGTCCTCACCAACTCCCCCTTCATGGCCCGGACATTGCGGCGATTCCCCTGCGCCTCCCGCTGAATCATCTTCCAACTTCCACCATCTTCCTCAAGAGCTCCGCGTAAAGCCACATTTGGCCCGTAATAATCAGGTGCTTTCTGAGGCACGACCAGATACTCGATCACGGCCTCGACAAAATCGCCAGACTCGAATCGACTCACCCCCTTTGGAGGTACGATGTCAATCGTAGATGAAAACGCCTTACCTCGGGTCACACCCCTTTCCGAGAAGTGTGGCGCGGCATCCTTCCCACCGAGTCGCGCCTTCCACGCCCGGATAATGATGCCCCGATTCGCCCACGCTCCCGAAGCTTTCTTCGGATTTGCGGGCTTTCCTTCCTCCAACGAAATCCAGGGCATTTTTCCGGGAATCAAGGTGGGTTTCATTCGATAAAGATCACCACCGGGTTCGGTCATCTTTTCCAATATCATCCCTGCTTCGTTCCCGAAAATAAATCGTCCCTCCCGGGTAAAGTTATAAGTATCCGCTCCAACCTGAAAAATCACGAAGCGGGAAAAATCCATCGTCTTGGAAACATCCAGACGGACCCGGTAGCAAGCACGCACCAAATCATCCGTCCGCGCCAAGCTGGTCACGACCGAATGTTTGATGCCATCGCCAATCCGACCCGCGAATTCCACTTCGGTTAGGCACGGACCCTGCCGATGAGAAATCACCTTCATCGACTGGTGGGGAAGTCGTTTCCCGCCTTGGTCAAAGATTCGGAAGAAGTCTCCACCACCCACATTGTTGGTCCAGTTCCATTTCTTATTTCCCTTCATCGGAGTGACCATCAGAGGCCGGACATCGGTGATGGTGCAATTGGCCTGGCCTTGCGCGGGTTCGTAGCAGATTGATTCTCCCCAACACCCCAGCGCGCTCTGCTCCCAGCGTTGATTGGAGCCCCAACCGATCAAGGAAAGCTGCGCATGCGAAGCCGCCGCCACTCCTCCCCAGTGAGCATTTGCGATCACCAATTGAAGCTTCAAAACACTCTTGTAAGGCACGCGCACCCTCGTAATCCCATGAAACCAAGACCCCTTATAAACCCCTGCTTTCGCCTCATTGTGCCAGTTCTTACTCAGCTGGATTGGAATTCCGGTCGGATCACCATGTTCATCGCATAGAATCGCCGAAATTCCCGTGATCGGGCTACCCCAGCGTCCTCGAAACCCCGTCCCCGTTTTCTCAAACATGAGGTTCGCCGTTCGGTCATGGTTTGTCGGATTAGAGAGGGTAATTGGAATCCGCTCGATAACATCATTCCCCTTCCCGAGAGGCTTCACTCGATCAAGATTCACACGATGCCAGCCGACTTCCGGCTCGTATTCGACCGGGCAATCTTTGGCCGTCACCACCAGATCGCTCTCATCCCGGCACTTCTTAAAAGTCACCGGATCGAATGCCATCGCCACCTGGTCATTCATCCATGAGCTGTTCATAAAACTCTTCCCTTCCTGAAAAAACGAAATCTGCAGCTTGGGTTTTTCCCAGGCAATCTTCGATCTCTTCTCAGACGCCTTCCCCTCCCCACGAAACCCCCACTTCGCCACCGGCTTTACTTTCCCGAGCTGCGCGAGATTCACCACCTCACCGAAAAGCTGAATCTCATCCATCACTCCCTTGAAGTGATAACCATCTCCGCCGTTATCTCCCCTCCTCCCAAAAAGCATCGGCTTCTGACTCACTTTTCTTTTCGTCCCGACATGCCCGACCTGCCTTTTCCCCTTGTTTAAATTCACCCTTAAGTCCGAGCCGTCGTAGCTCAGCAGAAAATGATTCCACGCTCCCAGCCGTACCTTTCCAGCCACTACCTTCACCTGATTCTCTCGACCCCCGCCGACATTCATGGTCGCGCTTGCCATCCCCCGCGATACTGTGATCCCAAAATTTCCATCCGCCCATTCGTTTTGATTCTGGCACATCAACCACGGAAGTGCCTTCGTCTCAGAACTATAATCCACCGGCACAAAGGACCAAAACGACCACGTAAACGAATTAGGATCCACTTGGGACACTTCAGGTAATGCCAGATCATTGCTCCCATCCAACCCATAGCCTCCCCCTACTTTTCCAAATGAAGCTTCGCCCCGGGTGATCGGAGCCAAACCAGGGTGGGCCTCCAGAACAAAACCCAACCGATCCGGCCAGGCCGATGTTTCAAATCGAGCATCCACATCCAGCTCTTCTCCGTTTTCTGATTTGAAAATCAAATCCGTGACATCGGCCCGCTGAAAGAACCGACCCGCCTCCACCAACCTTGGCCCGCCATGGCGCGACCATCCTCCGCTCCCGGTGCAAGTATAGCTCTTTTCATTGACCAGAATTTTGAGCTCCAGCACCGCTGACGGCAATTCACGCCAGCCCCGCTCTTTCAGCGGCCCAAAATGAGGCACCTTCAGCGTCTCGGTATCCAGAACCATCGCAAAGTGACCGGTCTCAATCACCCGATGCCACGGCGCGCCCTCGACCACGCCGGGAAAACCTTCGGCCCACCAAATTGACCCGTGATCCTTTGCCCCGGGCATTGGCAATCCCGCTTCCTCCGCGCCCCATGAAAAAGCAGAAGCAAGCAGCCCCAAAAATAATCGATCAAAAGCCATGTTCCTCATACGAAGAACATCCTCCGGCCCTGTCCGACTAGGTTCAAGCCATCACTGATTCCAGGGCATCTTCGCAATCAGCATTCCCATCCCGCAGGTATTGGTGAGACCCGCGAAGACCAGGCCACAGCCCACAAAGACCGGCAGGGCTATCCACATCGGATTAAAATAAGCCATCACACTGCCCGCTGCCACAAGGCCCCCCGCCGCAATGCGAACTTGTCGCTCCAACGACATCACCGCTTCCCCTTCCGTCACCGGCAGGTCGTGTTTTTTCCACTCCTGCATCCCCCCTTCCATGACCACGAGATTGGTAAACCCTTTCCCAGTCAGGGCTTTTCCAGCGATCTCCGCCCGTTTCCCCGAGCCACAAACCAACACAATGGCCTGGTCACGGGGCAACTGATCGAGGTCCGGGCAATGGGCCACTTTATCATGAGGCACAGAGGTGCAGTCACCTATTGAACATTCACGGATCTCAGCCGGAGTGCGCACATCAAGGAACAGCGCATTCGGATCACTTCTCTTATGATTCGCTTCTTTTGGGGTAATCGTTTTCATCGTTTTTTCGAATTTAGTTCGCGGCGGGATGCTTCTCATGAAGCTCTTCCGTTCCCTTCTTCACAAATTTTGTGACAATCTTCGCGTGATTCTGCGCCACCTTGGCAGCTTCCGCATTCTTGCCCGTGATCGTCACCTTGAGACCTTTCGGCAGTTCCTCGACTTTCACTTCAAGTTGATCGTAATACTCCGTCATCTCCGCATAGGCAGGATCCCACCTCCTGACCATCGCACCGGAATCAAGGCGCTTCTTCATGTAGCCAAAGTGCTTCTTCAACTTCGCGGCCAAGGCCTTGTCGTCGGTTGTCGTCGTTGCCACATAGCCTTTCTTCGTCATCTCAACCTTACGTTTCAGCTTCTTGTGATTCTCGGCCAGCTCATGAATAATCTCGCGCTGTTCCTCCGGGAGAGGACCTCTCATTCCACCACCTCCCTTGGGTTGATCCGCGGACGCAGCAATGCTAAAGAAGAGACCGATAAGGGAACAGCGAAGGAGTGGAACGGGTAGTTTCATAAGTTTTGGAGTTGCTTTATTCTTATATTCTCATTTAGGAATATCAAGTGTCAAAATACGAATATGGGTAAAAAAAGCCAAATGACGACCGAAGCCCTCGATAAACTGGCCGGTGTTTTTAAAATTCTGGGAGACGGCGGCAGGCTGGCCTTATTGCAAGAACTCAAGCAAGGCGAGAAGACCGTCGGTGACCTCGTCGAACTTACGGAGCAAGGTCAGGCAACTGTGTCAAAGAGCCTCAAGATGATGAGGGAAACCGGCTTGCTGGAGAGAAAAAAAGAAGGCGTCCGGGTCTATTACCGGGTTGAGGACCGCTTGGTCTTCGATCTCTGCGAGCTGGTCTGCGGCAAGTTGAACCGGGACCACCAAAGCCTTGGAGAAATCGACTACCGCATTTAAGCCGACTCCCGGATCCTCTCATTCACAGATTGCGCACGGAAAGGAATTTTCCGGTAACTCAAAAGATTTGGAGCTAGAGGCAGCGAGCACAGTAGAACTCGTCCTAGAGCTTTATTGTTAGAGTTTAAGACATCGAACAAAGTACTTTATGAAACTAGGTCTATTCCTCTTTTCTGCTCTCCTTGGATCTGCACATGCCGCCAACTATCATCGGGATGACCGCTGACTCGGCCAACCCGACTGCGAACGCCATTGGTGGGACAGTTGAGAAAACCCTCAACGATCCATTTGTCGGTTTTCAGGCCCCGTCCTTCCGCTTCGGACCAAACCTTTCCCGACTCACCCGAAACACCCCGTTGACAAACGCCCACGCCCCAATCACCGCACTATCTGAAGAATCCCGAAAGCAAAACGTCGGGCATTTAGATACGTC
Source organism: uncultured Verrucomicrobiales bacterium (assembly GCA_913060685.1). Lineage (GTDB taxonomy): Bacteria > Verrucomicrobiota > Verrucomicrobiia > Verrucomicrobiales > Akkermansiaceae > SW10. The sequence continues at coordinate 766 of CAJXVQ010000175.1, read as the reverse complement.
AGGCCAACCGATCGGATGGCCGGCTATTCGGAAGTCTGGCTCTCCGGGTATTACTTCTTTTCCTCCACGATCTTGAGGCGTTTGGCCTTGGAATCGAACACATAGCTGACCTTGACGACTTCATCCGGGGAGCCGTCCTTCTTCTGCGAAAGAATTTTTTCACCGTCGGCGCTATAATCAGCCGATTTTCCATCCCGGTAACGCGTCCAACCACTCCGCGCCCCTTTCTCATCATAGTGATAAAGATCACGCCAGTTTTTCGGCACCGTCAGGCGGGGATCGCTGTAGAGCGGGCCGATGGGACGCTTCATAAAGTCCGGGAAAAGGACATCAGATAGGATATCCAGATTTCGCTGTTCGAGGTGATACCGCTCGTTCACCGAAGGATCATCCGACTCGGTGATGCCGACAAATTCCAGGCGCTGGAGCGCCGCAGACAGGGCGTTCTTGGCTTTCGGGTTGGAGGGTTTCCCGGCCGCTTTCCGTATCGCCTCTTCGTTGGCGGAAAAAAACCGCGTCTCAGATCGAATCATATCCAAAGCCGACCGCACGATCTCCGGCGCGGTGTGTTTACGGATTCGAGTCGCGACTTTCGACCGCAATTCCGCGATTTCTTTCTTCAATTCGCGTAATCCCAAGGCCCCGCCACTCATCGCTTTCTTGGCGGCCTTGTGTTTCGCGTTCGCGGCATCGAGCGCCATCTTCGATTTGTTCGTCGGTCCCTTCTTGCTGTCTCTTATACACATCTGACGCTGCCGACGATCTA
>CAJXVQ010000174.1 GCA_913060685.1 uncultured Verrucomicrobiales bacterium | reverse complement strand
AGATCAGCCTCGGTCTCGTGGGCTCGGAGATGTGTATAAGAGACAGCCCCAGTTGGTGAGGTCCTTGCCGTTGAAAAGATCAACGAATTCCCCTGCATACGCAGAGCTGATGGTGGCGAAAGCCAAAAAGAGTGATTTCATGATATCGAAATTGAGATTTAAAGTTCTACGGTTTTACCGGTGCGGAAGCTTTCGTCAGCGGCTGCCACGATACGCATTGAGTTGATGGCGTCATCCATATGATCGCCCAAATCCATGTCCTCTTGAATCGCCTTCAGGAAGTACTCCTGCTCACGATAGCAAAGTCCATCGTGATCCGGCTCATCATCGGTGGTGATCCAATCATCCTGCTTCACAAACTTACCATTCTCATCGAGTTCACTGTGATGAAGCCGGAGTGCTTCGGTCTTGCTGTGGGAATCAACATCCGCCGAGGCACCTTCGCCACTGGCGTCTTTCGCACTGATCGTGACGCAACCTTTTGGCCCCACCACATCCTTCACGAAGAAAGCAGTCTCGCTCATCATCGGCCCCCAACCGGCTTCATACCAACCGATGCTACCATCCTCGAAAGTCACCTGCAGATGCCCGTAGTTGATCTTCCCTTCCGGAAGCTCATCAGTCAGGCGAGCGCCGATACCACTGACGCGGATCGGCTTGCTGCGCGTCATCTGACACATCACATCCACATAGTGAACGCCGCAATCCACGATGGGCGAAATCGATGACATGAGATTCTTGTGAGTGTTCCAATTGGCGCCACTCGACTGCTGGTTAAGGTTCATCCGCATCACCAGGGGCTTGCCGAGAGTGTGGGAGACCTCGATGAATTTGATCCAACTCGGGTGATGACGGAGAATGTATCCGATCACCAACTTACGCCCGGTCTCGCGCGCCTTGGCCACGATCTCCTCGGCTTCCGCCACCGTCTCCGCGAGAGGTTTCTCGATGAAAACATCCGCACCCGCATCCATTGCCGCCTTGGCGAATTCGGCATGAGTATCAGGATAAGTTGAAATCGAAACGGCATCCGGCTTCGTCGCCTCCAGCGCTTCGAAGTAATCTCCAAACTCGGGATAGTCGGCACCGAGATCGGTATTGAGCGCCTTCCGGCCTCCTTCCGAACGGGTCACAATCCCGCAGATCTCGAATCCATCAATCGCGTGATAAGCCCGCGCATGGGAGGTCCCCATGTGACCGGCTCCGACACATAATACTTTAATCGTCTTGCTCATTATTTTGTAATTCTTGTTCCTGTTCAGCAGCCACCCCGGCATCAACCTCGGGTTGCCCTTTCTTTAAGACCTTAACGGCCTGGAAAAACTTCACCATCCCCCCGATCGCACATCCAAAAATGATGATGACGATCGCAACGGCGGCAAAGTCTCCGATGTGAAGCGTCAAAATGGTCATGCCGCTTTATCTTCATCGCCATCGGCACTCTTGTCCCAAAACGCTACGAAAAAGATCACGGCAATCACAAATGCCATCCCCGCCGGGAACATCCAATAAGCCTTCCAGCCCGACATCGCATTGCCAATCAAATCTGACGAAACACCTTCGGGATACCCCTTGCCGAACATTCCAAGAAGACTATCAATAAAGCTTACTTCGGCATCACCGGAGTTTTCCTTAATGGACTCCATTAACGGGCCGTGACCCGCGGGCGCAACTCCGTAGTCGCCATAGGTGTTTGGCAAGGCCTTCTCCGTAAAGGGCCAGGCACCACCAAAGGCCATTCGGAATCCAAAGAACAATCCCAGTCCCTGGGTAAGGAACACAAGAAGTGATTGCGCTTGGCCCCGGATTTCCTTGGGAGCCTTTTTGTCAGTGTAAATAAAGCCCGTCACAAAGAAGAAATCGTAACAGATTCCGTGAAGAAGCACGCCAATGAGAAGCATCCAGGTGACTTGATCAGGAGCTCCGAAGGCAAAAAGAAGGTAGCGCGCACCCCAACAAAGCATGCCAATCAAAAGCATCATCTTCACCCCAAGCTTTCGGAAGAAGAAAGGGATCAAGAGCATGAAGAAAATCTCTGACATTTGCCCGAGAGTCATTGTCGATGCCGCTTGTTCGAAGCCAACCGCGCCAAGATAATTGGAAGCCTGCCCGTAGTAATATCCGAGCGGAATGCAAACGAGCATCGAACAGATCGCAAAGACCGCGAATGATCGATCTTTGAAGAGCTTGAAAGCATCTCTCATGAAGATCGAACCGACATCCAGGGGTTTGCCCTTTGCCGGTGGCGGAGTGTGGGGAAGACTGAAGCTGTAGACCCCGAGAGCGAGGCTTGAGATGGCTCCGAGCCAAAAAATATTGAGAGAAGCCGACCATCCGGCCAGGCCCAATGTCAGGCCTGCGACAATCCATCCGATGGTTCCCCAGACGCGAACTTTGGGAAAATCAACTTGGGCGAGGTGGGAAAAAGTAATAGTGTTCCCAAGTCCGAGAGTCGGCATGTAGCACAGCATGTATGCAATCATGACATAGATGATATTCTGCCCGGAACCCATGTAATCAGCCTGGGTGGTGGTCGCAGTGGAAAGCAGATCCTTGGTCGCGGCAGGGAGGTCACCTTGAGCCGCGAGCGCCTGAATGAGATCTGCGGGAGGATTACTGCTCGCCAGCAAGGCCTTGGCGGCATCGGTGTTTTTCAGTGCCTCCAATGCGTCAGCCATCGCTGGAAAAAGTGCCTGGGTATCAGCTGCCATTCCCGGCAGGAGACACATCAAGCCTCCCCCGATCAGCATCAAAACTCCCATCACCCGTTCTGAAGAGAAGTAGCGATCTGCAATCAGTCCCAGAAAGAGAGGGGCGATGATCGCTGCGATCGGAGCGCTTTCATAGGCTCCTCCAACAAATGCCCCCAGGTCATTGGTACCCATCGCCAATGCCAGGGTCGCAAACCAAGCTCCCCAGGCAAAGAACTGCAGAAACATCATGATCGACAATCTTGTTGTCGTGCCGTTTTTAATTTCACTCATATTTTCAAATGTTCGTTAATTGGTCTTCAAGCCTCGATTCTTGAGCGCTTCCGATAAGAACTCGGAGTCATCTCGTACATGCGCCGGAAGGCACGGGTAAAACTGGTCAGGGACCCAAACCCGGTCCGCTCGGCAATCACGCCAAGGTCGAGTTCGCCCTGCTCCAAAAGATAAGTGGCACGCACGAGACGAACCGAGCGCACGAAGTTCCCGAGCGAAACGCCCGCCCCCTCGCGAAAAACCGCGCGCAGGTAGCTCTCCGAGACACCCATCGCCTTGGAAAGCGCCGGCATCGCCAGGTCGCCTTCGAGGTTCTCCATCACGTGCTTCTTAATCTGTGCAACCAGGTCCGCATCCGGCTCAACGGTATTCTGAGCGGGCTGTGCGCTCTCCATGGCCTCGAACACTCTGCCGAGTGCGATGCTCGCGCCCAAGCCATCCGCCTTCTCATATTCGGAGAGGAACTTCAAAAGGAGCCTCTGCGCCTTGGCGTCCATCTTCCGGCCACCCTCGCGCCAAAGTTCCAAAATCTGTCGGGCCGGGCCTTCCAACTCAAACGTGACATAAAGCCAGGTGAACTGGTCGGGAAGATCAACGTAGTAGTGAATCTGATGAGGGAAGAGGAGATGAGCCTCACCCTCGTGAATCTGCCTCGTATTGGTCTCCACTCCCATGCTGCCATTGCCCTCCAAGGAGATCAAAAAGACATAACGCGCGTGCTGGTCGTAGCGACCCGCCTTGGCTGAAATGCCATCCCACCCACTCGTGCGATGGTCCTGGGCCATCCGGCTAAACGAAACAATCTCACGAGGCAGGATCTCACCGCCCCAATCCAAGCCGGAGAAGTAATCCTTCGGTTGCCCCAGACCGTGGGCCACATCGATAAGCTGTTTGGTCTCTGACATCTTTCTAGAACTCTGCAGCATCATGATCGAGAAACCAGCCGACATTTCCGTGATTTTGCAGAAAGCTCGCTGGCACCTCAGGTCCGACTTCTCCCGACATGGCACGGCGCACGACTTCACGTTTCGAAGCCCCACGAGCCATCAAGACAACCCTTCTGGCCTCCAGAATGGTCCCAACCCCCATCGTAATCGCATGAGTCGGCACGTTTTCTTCCCCCCCAAAGCTAGGCCCCGCATCCACGATCGTCTTCCGGGCCAGTGTCACCCGGCGGGTTCGACTCTCAACCGGGCTCCCTTTTTCATTGAAACCAATGTGACCCTCACCGCCGATTCCCAGCAACTGCCAGTCAATGCCACCTGCTTCCGCAATGGCGGCCTCATACTCAGCCGATGCCACATCCGCGTCCTCGGAGATGGACGGCGGCACCGAGACGTTTTCCGGCTTCACATCCACGTGATCGAAGAGATTTTTCCACATTTCAGCCCAGTAGCTTCGCTCATGCTCACGACCCAAACCCTCATATTCATCCAGATTAAAGCTTCTCACATTGGCAAACGAGAGCCCTTCCTCCCGGTGGCGACGGATCAATTCCTCGTAAAAAGGAAGAGGGGTGCTTCCTGTCGCGAGACCCAAAACCACCATTTTCCCCTCGGCGGCTCGCGCCTTCAACAAGGCCTCGACCTCATCCGCGAGAACACGGCATATCTCCTCACCCTCACCCACATGCGCAGTTTGCGAACCAATCTGAATTTTTTTCACGGAAATCGAAATAGCTTGTTGAGGCAATACGTAACCATTTTTGACTATTGATCAAGCTTCTCTTTTTTCGTAGCAAGTGAGATCAAAAGCAATAAGCTTCCCTTCATACTCTTAAAACAACCAATTCTAAAACCCATGGACAACAATCGACGTACCATCTTGAAAACCGGCACCGCCGCGACCCTCGCAGCAGCCGTTCCGAATATCCTCAAGGCACAAAACACGCCTGACCAAATCAAAATCGGTGTCATCGGTTGCGGTGGCCGTGGCAGCGGCGCTCTCGCCCAGGCCATGTCCGCCGATCCAAACGTGATCCTTTGGGCCATCGGTGATGCTTTCGAAGGAGGCATTAACAACGCCCTCCGTGTCGGTGGTCGCTTCAATGAGCGTATGCAGGCCCCCAAGGAGCGCCAGTTCATCGGCCTCGATGCTTACAAGGGAGTCCTCGCTTCCGGAGTCGACGTCGTCCTCCTTTGCACCCCTCCTCACTTCCGCCCGCAGCACCTCCGCGCCGCTGTCGAGGCTGGCAAGCACGCTTTTGTCGAGAAGCCGATGGCGATCGACATGCCCGGCATCAAGTCCGTTATCGAGTCCGCTCAAATGGCCAAGAAGAAGGGAACCGCCATCCAGCACGGCTTCTGCTGGCGCTACCATCCCGGCACCAAGCAGGCCTACGAGAAAGTCCTTGCCGGTGAACTTGGTCGTGTCGTTTCCGTCTACGGCACCTACATGCTCAACCCGGTTGCCCCTCTCGCCAACGGCGTGGAAAAGCCAGCAGGCATGGGCGATGTTGAGTTCCAGATGCGCTACTGGCAGAACTTCGAATGGCTCTGTGGGACCGCCTTGGTCGAGCAGTGCATCCACACCATCGACAAGGTCGGCTGGGCCATGAATGACGTGGCACCCATCGCCGCTGTCGCCAACGGCGGCCGTTCCCATCGCCAGGATCAGTCCAATATCTTCGACCACTACGATGTCACCTACGAATACCCGAACGGCGTTATGGCCCACGTCGGACAGCGTCAGATGAATGGCACCCACAGTGAGGTCAAGGACCGCGTCTTCTGCGAGAATGGTACCATGTTCTCGCCCGGGCGTTGCTCAATCAAAGACGTCTCCGGCAAGACCACCTGGAAGGTCCGCCCCGAAAAGGGCGTGGAAGACAACATGTATCAAGTCTGCCACAACGAGTTCTTCGCCGCCCTGCGCGCCGGTAAGATCATCAACACCGGCGAATACATGGCCAAGTCCACCGCTCTCGGACTCCTCGGTCGCGAAGCCGCTCACACCGGCAAGCGCATCACCTGGGAAGACTTCTGGAAGAGCGAGGAAGACCAGGCACCGGACGATATCCAGTTCGGCGACTCCTTCCCCGTCGCCCCGGTTCCGTCCCCGGGCCGCGAACGCAAAAAGACCAAGCCATCACGCGCTTAAGTCTTAGCGACTTCTACTTTCAAGGGCGTGCACGGTTTTCCGTGCGCGCCTTTTTTCATCCCGGGAATCGTTCACTCGGTCGAATCCTTTGCGAAAAGCCCGGGGTAGTGCGCCTTGATAAACTCCCGATCGTCCTTCGATAAAGACTCCAAAGGCACCGGCTTATCCTCGGGCCTCAGGCCTTTCTGATTGATGCGATTGATCAGGCTCCAGTTACGAGTGTGATTGCCCGGAGTGGGATCCAGCGGTTCCCGGGCCGCGAGATCATAGCGGGTGAAATCGATCACCTTCTCAGGCGTCCCGTCTTTCCAGTTCCGCTGCAACGCCAAGCGGAAGTCCTTGTTCATGAACCAGCGAACTTCCAACGCCTCAATTGACCCCCGCACACCCGAACCACGCTGCGCAAAGCGATAATTCACCGTCTCATTCGATTTGTAATGATCACGCCACAAAAGGCCGAACTCCCCCTGGGTGATGAAGCGCGCCTCCGGCCACCGCTTGCGGGTTTCGGTGAGCCAAATCTTCATTCCTTCCATGCCATTTCGACCCTGGTATCCGTAGATCTTTCGGGCCTCAACAAGACCCAGCTCCCAAATGCAATTGGTTCAACCAAAGCCGTTCAACTTGAATCCAGTATCAAAATGGGCCGCGGTGGTGGCCATCATCGACTTCGTACCCAATCCGGTGCCCAATCCGATCACCGTCTCAATCGGCCCCACGCCCTGCCTGCTTCGGTGACGCTCCCCGTTCACCATACGGGCACCGGGAATCCGGGCACACAGGAAATCAATCGTCCAGCCATCAAGGTTCACGCAATCAATCAAATCTTTTTGCCCCTGTGCCGGTTTGCAAAAGTGCTCGAGTGACGGGTAATAGGGATAGCTGATCGACCCTTCACCATCCCCGTTATCGACCGCGTATTGGCTCCAGATATTTCCCTGGCACACATGAATACCTTCCTCCTCGGCAAGGTAGCGGAGATTCTCTGAAGAAAGGAATCCCGCGATGACACTCTTGGGCCGATAACCATCACCAACAAACTCGGTGACCCGCTTGAGTCCATCGTGGAGGTCGCGGTTCACCTGCTCCCGGGTGTTATACATGTTCGCGAAATACCCTCCGGGAAGGAAGGTGATTTCATCCCCGAACTTCTCATGATAACTCACCACAAGATCTCGAATGCCCTGATAATTGGGCCGTTTGTCATGAAGCGCCTTCCAGGTAAAAGCCCAAGTGATCCGCGCACCGGGCCAGTTTTCCTCAATCGTTTCCCGGAATAGACGAGCCTCCTTCGGGGTGTGAATTGCCGACTCATCCGGCCCATGCGAGGTCTCCCGGGTCACTTCAATCTGCCGGACCCGGACCACCGTGCTGAGGGTGAAAAAACGATTCCCCATCAAGGCATCCTTCTTGGACTCAGCATGCGCCAAATTAAGAACCCCGAGGACCGCAAAAAGAAGGACCGTCAGAACAGCGCGAAAAATCATGCCGGAGGCTGCCCACAATCATGGCGACTTGAGAAGGACGATTCATCCGACCGGATTCCCCGCTACCGGGTAGGAGGACGAGATGACGACAAACGTCCATAGAAAACGGCGACCGTTTCGGGTCGCCGTTGTAAATATTTTAGGAGACGAGAAGTCTAAAACCGCTTGCGTTTCAGCCTGAGCATGGCCTCCGATTTGGCGATGACCATCTGCAGAGCAGCCGCTTCGTCGTGATCGACATTCTCGCCGGCGAGAGCTTCCTCTGCCCGCTTCATCGCTTCCTCAACCTGGGCTTCATCGATGGCATCTTCACCGATCGCGAGATCGATCAAGACGGCAACCTTGTCATCAGCGACTTCAACGAAGCCTTCGCCAACGGCAAGTTCCTCGATCTTGCCATCCTTGAGATAGCGGAGTTCTCCGGGCTGCAAGGGCGCTACGAGGGCTGCGTGCATGGAGAGAATCCCCATCTCACCCTCACTTCCGGGAAGATACACGTCATCGACGGTGTCGGAGAAGATGGTCTTTTCCGGAGTAACGATGTCGAGTTGGAAGGGCATGAGCTTTTGGTCTGGAGATTAGGAATTAGCCTTTGTCGACGGAATCGATGCCAGCCTTCATGTAGAAGTTGGACTCGGGAACGCTGTCGTGCTTGCCGTCGAGAATCTCGGCGAAGCCTTTCACGGTGTCCTCGATGGTGCAAAGCACTCCGGGAACGTTGGTGAAGATCTCAGCCACGTGGAAGGGCTGGGTCAGGAAACGCTGAATCTTGCGGGCGCGGAACACGGTGAGCTTATCCTCATCGGAAAGTTCATCCATTCCAAGAATCGCAATGATGTCCTGAAGATCCTTGTAGCGCTGAAGCACGAGCTGGACGCCACGGGCAACCTTGTAGTGCTCTTCTCCGACGATCTCGGGAGCAAGCGCTGCGGAGGTAGAAGCGAGAGGATCAACCGCAGGGAAAAGAGCCTGCTCAGCGAGTGAACGCTCAAGCACCACCGTCGCGTCAAGGTGAGCGAAGGTGTTGGCGGGAGCCGGGTCGGTCAAGTCATCGGCAGGAACGTAAACGGCCTGAATGGAAGTAATCGATCCCTTCTTGGTCGAAGTGATTCGCTCCTGAAGTCCGGCCATCTCCTCGGAGAGAGTCGGTTGGTAACCCACCGCGGAAGGCGTGCGGCCCAGAAGTGCGGACACCTCGGAACCAGCCTGCGAGAATCGGAAAATGTTATCCACGAAGAGAAGAACGTCGGAGTTATCTTCATCACGGAAGTGCTCGGCCATGGTGAGGGCGGAAAGCGCAACACGAAGACGGGCACCCGGAGGCTCGTTCATCTGACCGTAGCAAAGCGCCACCTTGGAGCCCGGAGCAAGAACAGGGTTGCCATTCTCATCAAGCTTGGGATGGCCGTTGGCATCCTTCTCGCACTGAATCACGCCGGACTCAATCATCTCCCAGTAAAGGTCGTTTCCCTCACGAGTCCGCTCACCCACACCCGCGAAGACGGAGTAACCACCGTGAGCCTTCGCAATGTTGTTAATGAGCTCCATGATAACCACGGTCTTGCCCACGCCGGCACCACCGAACATACCACCCTTACCACCTTTGAGGAGGGGGCAGATGAGGTCGATGACCTTGATACCGGTTGGAAGAATCTCGGTCGTGGCAGACTGCTCAACGAGAGTGGGAGCGGGGCGGTGAATCGGAGAGGTCATGGTCGGGTCTTCGAGAGCCAGCTTGTTCTCATCCACGACGTCACCGGTGACGTTGAAAATACGACCCAAAATTTGCTTACCCACGGGAACCGCGATCGGCTTACCCGTGTTAGTCACGCTCATGCCGCGCTTCAAACCTTCGGTCGTGCTCATCGCAACTCCGCGAACCCAGCCGTCACCAAGGTGCTGCTGGACTTCGAGAACAAGCTTGGTAGCCACTCCGAAAAGGTCGTAGTTTAGCTCGAGAGCGTTGTAGATCTCCGGCAGTTTGCCTGCGGCTGAGAAGTCAACGTCAACGACGGCGCCGATGACTTGAACGATGGTTCCTTGGTTACTCATGGTGGGAAAGGTGGGAGTTTGCAGTGGTTCGATTAAAAAGTTCAGGGAAAGTGGATCACTCCATGGCCTTCATGGCCGTGGTGATCTCAAGCAGTTCGGACGTAATAGCGGCCTGGCGTGCTTTGTTATATTCGAGGGTCAATTCCTTGACCATCTTGTTGGCGTTGTCGGTCGCAGCCTTCATCGAAACCATCCGGGCAGAGTGCTCGGAGGCGCGGGCCTCAACCAGCATCTGGTAGATCTGGAAATTGATGTAAAGGGGCAGGAGCTTGTCGAGCACGCCCTCGGCACTGGGCTCGAACTCATAGTCCGTGCTCAATGCGGCAGCATCATCGGTCTCACCGATTTCATCTTTACCAACACCCTCGTAATCCTGCTTCTCAGCGAGAGCAGATGCCTCGATGGGGAGCAATTGGCTGACGTGGGGAGTCTGGGTCAGGGTGCTGACGAAGTTGTTGAAGGCAACGGAGATCTTATCGTATTCGCCCGAAAGGAATTGCTCGGTGAGGAACTTCGCGATGGGCTTGGCGTCGTTGAAAGGAACGGGATCACTGACCTCCCAATCGGTCACAATCTTACCGCCGGCCTTGGCAATCGATTGACGAAGCTTTTTACCAACGGTGACATACTCGGCATCCTCGGAGGCTTCCAGGCGGACCTTCTTGAGAAGGTTGGTATTGAGACCGCCGCAAAGCCCACGCTGGGTGGAAATCACGAGCATGAGCTCCTTACTTCCCTCACGCTTACCAAGAAGCGGGTGGGACTCCTCCTCGGTATTCGCCTTGAGATTGACAAGGACCTTGTTGAGCTTGTCGGCGTAATCCCGACCGGCAAGGGCCTGATTCTGCGCCTTCTTCATCTTCGCGGCAGCCACAAGCTCCATCGCTTTGGTGATCTGCGAGGTGCTCTTGACCGACTTAATGCGGCGGCGGATGTCACGAAGGTTGGCCATGGGTCAATGAACGAATGAAAAATGAAAGGACGGGCGGACGAAAAATTACTTCCAGGATCCCTTGAAGTCTTCAAGGGCGGTTTTGAGGCCATCAACAAGGTCAGGGGAGAGCGCCTTCTCGTTCGCGATCTTCTGGAGAAGGTCAGCCTTACGAGTGGTGAAAAATTCCTCCAGCGCACCCTGGCACTCCTTGACGCGCTCAACCTCGACATCATCGAAGTGGCCATTTTGCATGGACCAGAGAACAGCGACCTGCATCTCCATGGAGAGAGGGGCATACTGGTTCTGTTTGAAAAGCTCCACAATGCGCTGACCGCGGTTGATCTTACCCTGGGTGGCTTCATCAAGATCGGAACCGAACTGGGCGAAGGCCTGAAGTTCGCGGAACTGGGCCAAGTCGAGCTTGGTCGTTCCTGCCACTTTCTTGATCGCCTTGGTCTGAGCGGCGGATCCCACACGGGACACCGAGAGACCCACGGAAATCGCGGGGCGGATACCTTGGTAGAAAAGATCGGTCTCGAGGAAAATCTGACCGTCGGTGATGGAAATCACGTTGGTCGGAATGTAGGCGGACACGTCACCTGCCTGGGTCTCGATGATTGGAAGCGCGGTCAGGGAACCACCACCCTCTTTTTCGGAGAGGCGGGCTGAGCGCTCGAGGAGACGTGAGTGAAGGTAGAAAACGTCACCAGGATAAGCTTCACGACCGGAAGGACGACGAAGAATCAGGGAAACCTGACGGTAGGCCACAGCCTGCTTGGAAAGGTCATCAAAGACGATGAGGACGTCCTTGCCCTGGTCCATGAGATACTCGGCAAGAGCACATCCGGAGTAAGGGGCGAGGAACTGGCCGGTTGCCGAATCCGAAGCGGAAGCAGAAACGATGATGGTGTTATCGAGCGCGCCGGCTTCTTCGAGAATGGAAACGGTGCGAGCGATGTTCGACTGCTTCTGGCCGATGCCAACGTAAACACAGTAGACAGGCTTGTCTGTCTCTTATACACATCTCCGAGCCCACGAGACCGAGGCTGATCTCGT
>CAJXVQ010000173.1 GCA_913060685.1 uncultured Verrucomicrobiales bacterium | reverse complement strand
GCAGCGTCAGATGTGTATAAGAGACAGCATCCATTCCCCGATACCGTCTCGAAATGGACTAGCGCGAATCAATCGCGGCATCGCATAGAAAAAACAGCACCCCGTTTCCGGCGTGCTGTCTAAAAAATTGATGAAGAAACAAGAGTCGATTACTCGCCCTTCTCCTCCTTCTTTCTCTTCTCGAAGAGGTCACCGCCATTCAGCTTGAGTCGGAAATTATTTCCCTTTCCTCCCATATCGAGGCGTTCAACTCTTTCGCGATATTCCTCGGGCACAGCGGCCTTATCAATCTCATTGTCGTAAGGCCCCTCGAAGAGAAGTTTTCCTTCCTTGTCACGAATCTTAAGCTCCCGCTGACCCTCGCTCATTTTCATCTCGATGGATCCTTCACCATCCTCAAAACGCATCGAGCCAATTCCACGGAAGCCCATTTTCTTCTCCTGGCCATCCAAAAGATCACCACCGAGATTGAAACGGAACTGCTTAAACTCAGCACCATCTTTCCCCAGAGCCTTCTCCAATTGATCCATCAACTCTGCCTGTAACCTGTCGTCACCCAAACCGCCAAGAGCATTTCCAAGCTGTCGGTTCAGCAGTCGGTTCATGTCAGCCGCTTGATTTGGAATGATCGCCAGAGGCCGGATGTTGCGAACAGCAGGAGCCTCACCAAGGGTGACTTTTTGCTCGATCGCCTTCCCTCGCCGGATGAGTTTCAGAGTCACCTCGTCACCGGGCTTGGCACTTGCAATTGCTGCGCGCAGCGAGTCCTGATCAGTTAACCTGGCCTCATCCACCGCGACGATAATATCGAATTCCTTAAGCCCCGAAAGTCCGGCCGGACTGGCAGGATCGACAGTGTTAAGAAGTAGGCCGCCATCCAGGTCAAGGTGCATCAAGAGAGCGTCGCTGGAAGATTCCCCACCCACGCCTAGATAGGCGACTTTTTCAACCGGCATTGGCTTCGGAGCATTCTTTGCCGCATCAGCTTTTTCAGCTTTCCGACCGTTCCCCAGGACCCCACCCTGGGGTTCCGGAGGAGTTTTCCGGGTTTCTTTCTCACCGCCCGGACGCTCAATTGCGGAGAGCCCGAGCAGGGAACCAAGCAATGCCGTGAAGCCGATTGTTGTAATTTTCATTGTAGGATTTTTCATTCGCTCAATGAGCGGTTTAAGTTAAATTTTTTGTTCAATCTAATTTTTCAGGAGTGAATCTGACCTCTGTTTTCGGCTGCTTGAGAATGAGCTTTTCACCCCTCTCATTGACGAACTGAAGCTCATTGTTCACATGCACCTCCAAGCACCGCAAAGGCTGCCCGTTCTTGGTCCAAACCACTCCGTGATCGCTCGCTGAAACCACAGAGGCGCGAGCGTTGTTCGGAGTGAATACCGCAGGCGAAGTATTGCCAGCCGTCAGGACGGGAATCCGCTGTGTCGTTGCAGGAGGTCTATTAAAAAAATCCTGCGGCATGAACGCAACACCTGCCCCGAGCAGAGCCACCGTCGCCACCGAACGCAGTCCGATCCAGTGAGCGCGCTTCTCTGATGGTGCTTGATTGATGGAAACGATCTTCTCGTCCACCGGAACTTCTTCGTGCCAACGAGACATTGCCTCATCAAGCCGGGAAATCATATTCTCGGGGACGCCGTAAGGCACCAAAACTCGAAGGCTCTCTTCGAGAGAAGACAGTTCGTTATGAGCAGAGGTCTCAATGATATTATCCCCGGAATCAGAGACCCCGGCGGCAGCCGAATTCATTGCTCCGTCCAGGCGATCCAAGAGAGACGAGGATAGCGGCATTGGGGTGAGATGACTGAGTTCCGTTTCAAGGAGGGTGGTGTGACTTTCCATTGGAATGTGTTTCAGGGAAATGGGGTTAATTGTGTGTGGTGGTGTTTCGACTAAATGTCGTCATTGAGGCGCGCGGTAGCGAGTTGCTTTCTCAAAGCTTCAATCCCGTAGCGATATCGGGATGCCGCTGTGTTTAACGAAATCCCAAGAGCCTCACCAATCTCGGCAAAGGTTCTTTCTCCCCATAACTTCATGCTGATCACTTCCGAAAATTTCGTAGGCAGAGTCTTCATGCTCTCAACGAGAATCCGGCGGGTTTCATCCTGGCTCTCCCCCTCTTCAAAAAGCGGCATCTCAATGTCCCGGCCGAGGGAACGCTGGTCCTGAACGACATTTTCCTCCCGCTTCCTTCGGCGGTCGTCCTTTCGACCAAGATCGATCGCCTCCCGGCGAATCTGGGTGTAAATGAAAGCAAGCCAGGCATCCTGACCACCGACAAACGTTCCTTCCCCAACCTTCCTCGCCAACTTCACAAGAGCATCCTGTAAAACATCTTCCGCATCGGCGATGGTTCTGGTCTGTTGACGGGCAAATAGGAGGAGTTTTGAGCCATGCTCTTCAAGCCACGGACGGAAGAGTGACGTGTTTTGTTTCTGCTTGGATGCTAATTTCACGTTGTTATCTGAGCTTGCCATGGGAGCGTCGCGGTTAGGGATTTTCGTCTGAATTCCTAATAGATTAACGCATTCAGACTTCCTTGCAAGGGGCCAGCCGAAACCTAAAAAGCGACCCGGCCCAGCGGACCGGATCGCTTCTCCTCAAATCTATCGGGATGAGAGCTAGGAAGAAACGAGTTCTGGCGCCAATTCTCCGCTGAGAGCCTTCATCACATAGGGCGATGGGCGGAAATTCTCGATCACGACCTCGGTGCGATCAGCCCAAATCATCCGAACCTCCTTTACGTTGAAATTAGGAGTCTTGTGAGGGGCGAAGAGGATATCATCGTGCGTGCTGTTCTCATGCTTCTTGAACATCCCGGGAACAATATCACCACCGAGATGGTCATCCCGGCCGGTCGCCAGATGGCATGTTCCCAGAACCTTCTCATCCTGGATATCCTGGTAGGAAACCGGCAAAACCTGTGTTCCAAAGCCAAGCTCACCCAGCGTCCCGGTCATGGGATCATCTGCAAGACGCGCATTGTGCTCGTCGATCGTTGCTTGATTCCCCTCAATCAGCGTGGACCTGACGACATCACGATCAACAACATCGAGAACACCCAGCGTTCCGTCTTCATACTTCATCGGGAACTTCCCGCGCGCATCCCGAGGGACAAAGTAGACCTCTCCGGCAGGGAGATTCGCTATGTCCGGTTTCGTTCCCCGGCAAAGACCGTGTGACTTCTGCGCATCCTGACCACCGAGACCCAACCAAGCAGTCAGAATCTCCCCGCCTTCCAACTCAAAGTCAATCTCGACCGAGTCCGCGTTTGTCAAAGCCGCCCGCATCTTCTCGGCGTCATCCGACACCTCTTGATAATTCACGGCCAGACCGGATCCCAAAATCACGTCATTCATTCCGTGCATGGTGGCTCCGCGGAAATTGAATTCCTTACACTTCGCTGTCAGTGGAGCAGTCGCCGACCATGTCGAGATACAGAGAACAATATCGTATTTCGAATAGATGTCGCGATCGAGCGAGAGCTGTTTTCCATCGGTATCCCAAACCTCGTCTTTCAAATCCAGATTGGATCCATAGGTGTATTTGTAAGCAAACATCTCACCACCCGACATCCCAAGCTCCTCAAGTGCCCCGCTCTTAAGCTCTTCATAAAAATATTGGTAGGCATTGTTTTGAACCTCGAACTGAGCTTCCCCCTTGAACGCAAAATCTTTGATCCACTTCTCAGGTTCTTCAAAGTCGACCAGAATACACACTCGACAACCTTGGGTTGGAGCAAAGACGGTATCGAGGAGATGGATGAGATTAAAGTCGGGGAAAACCCGCTTTTCGGGATTAAGAAGAATCTCTTCCTGAAGGTATGACGGCGTGTTCATCTCAGCTAAATTATCCTTCGCCGCAGGACCCGCAAGTGATCTTTTTGAAACAAAACTTAAACGCCGAACCCAGAGGGAGGCTCATCTTGATTCCGCAGATCCTCAAGCGCGCTCGTCATATCCTCGAGTTGAGCCCAAACTTCAGGGGCCACAAACACGGGCGCATTGTGACGCACTGCCAGCGCCAGACAGTCGCTCGGACGGGCATCAAGCTCAACGATCTTCTTCTCCATGATTTCATTTTCGGCCTTAATGACCAGCCGGGCATAAAAAATCTCGGCCTCATACCGCACGATCGTGGCGTGCAAGACCTCCGCCCCAAATGCCTCGAGCGTCTGGGCAAAAAGATCATGCGAAAGCGGCCTTGGTGGTGTTGCCCCGGCCAAAACAGCATTGATCGAAGCTCCGATCGCCGGATCGATGTAAAAGACGATCACCTTCTTGCCGTCTCCTAAAAATACCGCGCACCCTGCCGGGGTCGGCAAAAGAGCCACTGGTTCGACTCGCACAAGATCACTCATGGCGAAACAATCAACCGACTGGCGGAAAATATCCAGCGTGGACTCCTAGTAAACGTCGCGCGCGTATCGTTTCTCTTTCTTGAGATCCTTGAAGTAATCGACAGCCTCTTGTTCACCGAGGCCACCGTGGGTCTGCGCGATGGTGTGGAGGGCTTTGTCGACATCTTTGGCCATCCGCGAAGCATCTCCACACACGTAGAAATATCCCCCGCCCTGCAACCACGCCCAGAGTTCGGCACCAGACTCCAACATCTTGTCCTGAACATAGATCTTTTTCTCCTGATCCCGGGAGAATGCCAGACTGAGAGTCGATAAGGTGCCGTTTTCAACCCAGCCGTTGATCTCGTCTTCATAGATATAGTCGGTCGCACGGTGCGGATTGCCAAAAAAGAGCCAATTCCGGCCACTCGCCTTGGAAACTTCTCTTTCTTCAAGAAAGGCACGGAAAGGCGCAATCCCTGTTCCCGGCCCCACCATGATGATGTCCTTGGAAAGATCCTCGGGGAGACGAAAAGCCTTGTTATTGTGAACAAAAACCCCGGCGGAGACGTCACCGACACGATCAGACAGATACGTGGAGCAAACCCCGCCACGATCCCGCCCGTGGGTATTGTAGCGCACAATCGCCACCGTCAAATGCACCTCGCCCGGATGAGCATTGGGACTGGAGGCAATCGAGTAGAGTCTCGGCTGCAATTTCTTCAAAACACCGACAAACTCCTCTCCGTCCGAGAAGTCGGCCGGATGATCGGTGATCAGATCAATCAACTCGCGACCCCAACAAAAATCTTCGATATCCTCGCGGGTCCCGCCCTCGACGAGAGCCCGGAGAAATGGTGACCCCGAGCGCGCCGCCCACGACTCAAGCAACCTCTTATTCAAGCTACGGATGTCGTATGAAGTGATCAACGCCTCACGCAGCGAAGCTTCTCCGCCACGAGGCAAAGGAACCTCGTCCTTTATATTGAATGGGAGAAGCGGGAGCATTTCATCCACCACCTGCGCCGGATTGTGCGAGAGCACGCCCAGCGCATCACCCGCTTGATACTCCAGGCCAGAGCCTTCCAGAGAAAGCTCCACGTGAAAGGTCTCGCGAATGGAGTCTTTCCCATTGAGATCGTAGGATTTCAGCAGAGGCGATGGAAACGGATTTTTCTTACCGTAGGATTCGTCCTCCACAACCTCCTGAGTGGCCGTTGCTTTCTCCATCCCGCCCATGGCTCCGATCACGCCCTGCTTCCACTCGGCAAATTCATCGTCGTAATCAACGTCGCAATCAATCCGCCGAAACATCCGCGTCGCGCCAAAGGCTTCGAGCTTTTGGTCGAATTCAATGCCGCACTGACAATAATCCGGATACTCGCTATCCCCGAGCGCCAGAACCGAGTAATTCATTCCTTCCAAACTCGGAACCTCTTCCCCCATGATATATTCGTGCAGATCTGCCGCATTGTCGGGCGGTTCGCCATCACCATAAGTGCTGGTAATAATCAGGAGATTCCGCTCAGTAGGCAGGCGGCTCTTCTCATAGGACCCCATGTCAAAAACCTCAGGCTCATAATTCCCAGCCTTAAGAGACTTCATGAGCTTCTTGGCAACCCCCTCGGAGTTGCCGGTCTGACTTCCCCACAGAATCGTGACCGGGATGGCGGGCCCGGCCGGCTCAACCGAAACCGACTGCCCGCCAAGAGCCTTGGAAAGAAATTCACTCAACCAAGCACGCTGCTCGGCGTTAAACGGGGCGTTTTCAGGAATGACAATAGAAGAACTCATCTCAAAAAATTGCTCGAAAGAGCAGCTGCGGCAACATGGCTTCAACAGTCCCACCTTACAAGTGCGTTTCGAAGGAGAAATCGGCTTCCTTTTCAAGACCACCATGAACAGATCGATTCACCAAACCTCCTGTCTCGACAAATCACCGCTCCCAATCAAAAATTCCAGAGCGATGAAAGTTCCGGTATTCCTTATCATTCTTGCCCTTTCTCAAATCCTTGGGGGCCAATCAGTTGAAACTTCTGATAATCCAGCCCTTGGCCAGACTCGCTACCAATCCGATCTCGACGACGCCTACCAACGTATCGACCCCATCAAGGACGGCTGGAAATCCGAGGCCCTCGCAGCCCAATACGACGACCTCCTCGCCACTTTCATCGACGACCTCCTCCACCAGCGACCCTCCGAAGTCATCTCCCCGGACTTCACCTCCTTTCAGCTCCTCAAACCCACAACCACTCTCATCTTCGAAAACGCCGGTCTCAGCGTCCGCCGTTCCAACCATGATGACAAAAATTCTTCCTACTCAAAAATAACCCCGCGCCCCGAGGTTAGTTTGAAAGCTAAAATCAAAACGACCACCGTCCGCCAAGGCTTCACCCGATCCCTGGTCACCCTTAAGTCCCCCCTCCTCCAAATCAATGCCGACTGGCACTGTGTCTGGACGGAAACCACCCCTCCCCTGCTCAAACAGATCTCTGTTCCCCACCATGAGGAAGTCTCCCAATCCGGCCCCACCCAGCTCCTCTCCGACGTTACGGCCTCCGCCTTCGCCAAAAATCCCTCTTACCAATCCCAGCTCCTCCAATCCAGCGACCACTGGCGCCTCCGCCTTCCCCGCGACTTCGGGCTCGATGCCCCAGCCAACCACGGCCTCGCCCTCGGCGACGTCAATGGCGACGGTCTCGAGGACCTCTACCTTTGCCAACAAGGCGGACTCCCCAATCTCCTCTTTCTCCAAAATCCCGACGGAACCCTCACCGACTTTTCTGCCGAATCCAAAACCGATTGGATGAACTACTGCGCTGCCGCCATCTTCGTCGATCTCGACAACGACGGCGATCAGGACCTCGTCGTCTCGCAGGATTTCAAAACCCTCTTCATGGAAAATCTGGATGGAAAGGGCCACTTTGAGATCTCATTCGGCATCAGCACAAAAGGTCAGAGTTTTTCGGTGAGCTCCGCCGACTTCGACCAAGACGGTCTCCTTGACGTCTACATTTGCGGCTATAACCCCTCCTTTTCCGTCGCACGCGCCGGAGCACTCGGCGAGCCCATTCCCTTCCACGATGCCAACAACGGCGGGCCCAATATTCTCTGGCGAAACATGGGCGACTGGACCTTCGAAGACATCACCGCTCAAACAGGCCTGGACCAGGACAACACCCGTTTTTCCTTCGCCGCCTCATGGGAAGACTACGATCAGGACGGCGACCTCGATCTCTATGTCGCCAACGATTTCGGCCGTAACTGCCTCTACCAAAACCGTGGCCCGCAAGCCGACGGCAAGCTCCCCTTCTTCGTCAACATCGCCGCCCCCCTCGGCATCGAGGACTCTGCTGCCGGCATGTCCACCAACTGGGGTGACTTCAATCGCGACGGCTGGATGGACCTCTACGTTTCCAACATGTTCTCCAGCGCCGGAAAACGCATCACCAGTGAGAGCCGCTTCCTCAAGGAACTCGATCAAGACAAAGAAACAGCTTCCACTTTCCGCCGCATGGCTCGCGGCAACACCCTCTTCGCCGCCAATGGCAAAGGCGGCTTCACCGATGTCTCCACTCAAACCAAAACCGCCATGGCCCGCTGGTGCTGGGGCTCCACCTTCGTCGATCTGAACAACGACGGCTGGCTCGATATCCTCGCAGCCAACGGCTTCATCACCGCCGAAGACACCGGCGACTTATGAAGTGTCTACTGGCGACAGGTCGTGTCGCAATCTCCCCTCGATTCCCGGAACCCCACCGGCCTTGAATCCTACCGCCAAGGATGGAAGGCCCTCAATCGCCTCCTTCACGAAAACAAATCCTTCTCCGGTCGCGAAACAAACAACGCCTTTCTCAACTGCGGCGATGGAGGACCCTTCGCAGACGTTTCCACCGCCATCGGCTGGGACTTCGCTGACGACGCCCGCGCCATCGGCCTCATCGACTACGATCAAGATGGCGACCTCGACCTCTTCGTCACAAATCGCACCGCTCCCCGCGTCCGACTTCTTCAAAACAACCTCAAATCCGACGCCTCATTCCTGGCCCTCCACCTCACCGGCAATGGCAAAACCACCCCGCGCGATGCCATCGGAGCCCGCGTCGCCGTCCACCTCAAAGACCAAGCCATCCCCAGCCTCCGCACCCTCCACGCCGGCCAATCTTTCCTCTCCCAATCCTCCCGCTGGCTCCACTTCGGCCTCGGAAAAGACGCGACCATTGAAAAAATCATCGTCCACTGGCCCGGCGCAAAACCACAAACCTTTACCAACATCCAGCCCAACCAATTCCTCCACCTCACCCAAGGTTCCAACACCGCGACCACACGTTCCAAGCCCGCCCCAAATATCCTCAAAGCCTCCCCTCAAACTCTTCCCCCGGTCACCTCTCTCGCCCGCATCATTCCACCCGCCGGAAACGCCGTCCCCGACCTCCCCACCGCCGACGGAAAAACCCTCGCCTTCAAAACCACCACCCTCATCTCTCTTTGGAGCCGCACCTGCCCCCACTGCCGGCAAGAACTCACCACCCGGGCGAAAGAATTCCAAAAATTACAAACCTCCGGCATCAACCTCATCCTCTTCGCCACCGACCAGGAACCCCGCGCTCAATGCGATGCCTACCTCAAATCCATCGGCTCCACCTTCCCCGCCGAAATGGCCTCCCCACAAGCCGTCGAAATGCTCGACGCCCTTCAAGCCTCCATCGTCGATCTTTGGATACCCATCCCCGTCCCCTCCAGCTTCCTCGTCTCTGCCGAAGATGAACTCCTCGCCATCTACCGCGGCCCTGTCACTACGAACCAAGTCATCACCGACGCCCGACTCGCCACCGCAACTCCCCTGCAGCGCCGCAACGCCGGCACCCCCTTCACCGGCCGCTGGGTCGGAGCCCCCGACCCCGCCACGCCACAGCGCACGACCACCCAGCTTCTCCAACGCGCCCGCCCTGACCTCGCCATCACCTACCTCAAATCCGCCCTCGCCAAACCCTTCGTCAAAGGCACCAAAATCAACCGTGCCGACAACCTCCTCCTTCTCGGTCAACTCCTCGGCCAACAAGCACGCCCCTCCGAAGCCATCTCTCCCCTCAAAGAAGCCCGTAAACTCCTCCCGGAAGACATTCGCACCCTCCGCCTTCTCGCCACGGCATTCTTCGAAACCGGCGACCCGGCCAAAGCCTTCAAAACACTCGATGAAGCCATTATCCTGCACCCCCAAAATGCCGACCTCCATCTTGATGGCCGCCTCCTCGCAACCAAATCACAAGACCACCCGAGAGCTCTTTACCATCTCGAAAAAGCCGCCGATCTGACTCCCGGCAATCCCTCGCTTCGACTCTCTCTCGCACAATACCAGGTCGGAAACGGCCAAGCGCAAAAAGCCATCGAAAACTGCAAAACCATCCTGCGCACTTCTCCCCGCTTCCTTGATGCTGCCGCCTTCCTTTCTCGAATTCTATCCACCCACCCCAACGAGAAAATCCGCTCCCCAAAAGAAGCTCTGGCCCTCTCGACACGCCTCTGCCAAATCACCAAAAATGGAAACAATGGCTACCTCTTCTCTCTTGCCCTCGCCAAAGCAAACCTCGAACAGTTTGACGAAGCCGAAAAAATCATCCTCCAATTCCACGACCCTGCCGGCCCCTTACGTGGCAACTTCACCAAACAAGTTCATCAAGCCCTCACCGCCATCCGTCAAAACAAACCTTACCGAACGGAGGGTTGGCAATAAAAATTACGTGGAGCCGCTCTGCTGCTCACGAGGAAAGGCTCTCTCAAGAGTGCCCCCACTTCACTCCCCCTTCTCCCACTCCACAAATTCCGACTTCAAAAATCCCGCTTCGTCCACCTTCTTCCATCGCTGAATAATCTTCTGAGCAAGTATGTTCATCTTTGGGATGAACTGCTCTTCGACCCTTTCTTTTTCCCAGTCGTTTGTGGCCTTGGCCAGTTTCAGATCCCACCTTTCCCGAGCCTTCGCCGGAGGATGATTCCACGTATCCAAAGCTTCCCGAAAATCCCTCTCAGTTTTCAACTTACTCAAAAAACTTTCCGGACGAATCGGTGAAAAGTCCGTGGTATGATAAAGCGTCATCCACCCGGAAAGGCTCCCCGCTAGTAAAAGGTCGGCCAGGTCTCCCTGATAAATTCTGAGAGGATGATTCTGGGTCTTCTGGGTCTCTTCCCAATAAGCCAGCATCCCCACGGGATCCTGATGGGCCCATTCCGCTGACACCAGTGGCCAGGAATAAAACCGTTCGGCGACATAATCATCATCCTCATCGTCATCCACCCAACGTTCACGGATGAACTCCAACGCGGTCAACGGATCAATCTCAGCGAGTCTCAAGATCATCGCCTTTACCGCAAATGAGAGCTTCCCCTGGTATTCCTTCTCCGGACATTCCTCCATCTCACGCTCCAGCCCCTTCATATTCAAACCCTGCAATCGCTCCAAAGCTGCCAGTTTTTTTTCAGCGGAATTCGCTCGACCCAAGTCCCGATAGACTCCCCGCCCTGCCTCCTTACCAGGCCTCGCCAACCTCTCGGAGCGTAGCTCCATCAAATCCTGATCTTCGCGAACACGGTGGCCGGGTAAAAACGCCCACACCACTCCTGCCAAAACCCCACCAAGACAAGCAGACGTCCAAAATCTTGAGTTCATTCCTCACCTCCTTCCCCATTCTTCGGTATTTCATCAAGGCATGACTTCTGAAATTCCGCCGCCAAATCCGGCGGCAATAATTCCAGGTAATCCTGTTTGGTCATATTACCTCTGCCATTGGATCCTCGTGTCCTCTCCAATTGATACCACCTCAACCAGGAAACCTCTTTCAGCTCTCCGTAGGGTTCGTGATTGGGAAAAGTTGACAGATATCTCGCTTTTTTTTCGGGGTATAAGCTCACTTCCTTGGATTGACCCGAAAACAAAAACACATATTTCCAAGCCGCAGCTTTCGACTGATCGTCAAAGCCCTCGACAAATCTTTCGACCCCTTCAAATCCTTGGTCGGCAAAAACTCTTCTCCCCAAAAGCTGTCCCAAATGATCCGCGACGGTATCATCATTGTCCCTCTGGTGAGGATCACTTTTTCGCCGTCGGGCAACTTCCATCATAAAAAGACTCCCTTTACTTCCCAACCCATCCAGTTCGTCCCAATGATCACTCAACCAGGTTGACGCTTCATCCAACGCAATATCACTCCATTTCATAAAGGCCATTGTTCCGAGCCGACCTTGACCATCCTGTCTCTTATACACATCTCCGAGCCCACGAGACCGAGGCTGATCTC
>CAJXVQ010000172.1 GCA_913060685.1 uncultured Verrucomicrobiales bacterium | reverse complement strand
ACGAGATCAGCCTCGGTCTCGTGGGCTCGGAGATGTGTATAAGAGACAGTTTGGAGGACCTTTTGGAAGTCCGTTATCCCTATTTCGAGGAATGGGGCGAGGAGATTGCCCAAGTCGGTGAGGCTTACACCGCAAAGAAGCTGGATACAAACTCGGTCGATTTTGACGACCTGCTGATTCTCCCGCTCAAGCTGCTCAAGAAAAACGCGGATCTGCTGGGCCTTTATCAGAAGAGATTTCAATATCTCCTCGTTGATGAGTATCAGGACACCAACGCGGTGCAGAGTGAATTGATTCACCTTCTGGCCCAACCGCAAAACTCGGTCATGGTGGTGGGTGATGATGCCCAGTCCATTTACTCTTGGCGGGGGGCTGATATGGATAATATCCTATCGTTTCCCGATCGCTATCCCAATGCCACGGTTTACAAAATCGAGACGAATTATCGCAGTGTGCCGGAGGTTTTGGATCTCTCCAATGCGGCGATCTCGGCGAATAAGAAGCAGTTTCAAAAGACGTTACGTCCCGCACGCACAGGTGGCTCGATGACGCCCGCACTCGTACCCTTGGAGGATCCCCGGGCGCAGGCGAACTTCGTGGCGCAGCGCATTTTGGAGCTTCGGGATGAAGGTGTCGAGATGGAAGAAATGGCCATCCTGTATCGGGCGCATCACCAGAGTCTTGAGATTCAGATGGAGCTGACTTCGCGAGGAATTCCTTTTGAAATTACCAGTGGTTTGCGCTTTTTCGAGCAAGCCCACATCAAGGACGTGGCGACCTTTCTTCGCTTCGTGACGAACCGACGGGATGAGGTGAGCTTTAAAAGATTTTGCCTTTTGCTTCCAGGGGTCGGGGCTGTCACTGCGACCAAGCTTTGGCGAGCCTGGCTCAAGGTGGGAATCTCCAGAGACGAAGATCCTCCTGCCAATTTCTCGGATCACATGCTTAAGTTTCCGATCCCAGCAAAGGCCAAGAAGGACTGGGAGCAGTTGTGCTATACCTTGGATGAATTGGTGGTGGGGGACGGCTTTGCCCGGCCCTCGGAAATGATCACGAGCATCCTGGAGGGCGTCTACGACGACTACATGAAGGCGAGCTTTGAAAACTACGACAACCGCCGTCAGGACATTGAGCAGCTGATTCTCTACTCCGAAACCTTTGATGATATCCAGGAGCTTCTGGGGCAGCTTTCCTTGATGAGTGCCGTGGATGGTGATCCCGCCGGGAGCAAGGCCGAGCCTGATGACGAGAAAGTGGTTTTGTCATCGATTCACCAGGCCAAGGGATTGGAGTGGAAGGTCGTTTTTTTGATCTGGTTGGCGGATGGGATGTTTCCCAACGGGCGGGTTCTGGAGGCTGATGATCAGGATATGTTCGAGGAGGAACGCCGTCTCTTTTATGTCGCGTTGACCCGTTCCAAGGATGAACTTTATCTGACCTATCCGCAGATTAACCCGAAGAGCTACACCGGGGACATTATTACCCGGCCTTCGCGTTTTCTCGAGGATTGTCCGGAGGAAATGTTGGAGACCTGGGAAATAGGTTCGGCCTGGTGAATGAAAAGTCTGGTTGCAGCCCGTATTCCCCTGTCTACCTTCTGTTTCACAACATCATATGAGTAAGATTTTCGCCCATTCCCTGATTTCGCTTCTGGCATGTCTGTTTTTGACCCAGTGCTCGAGTCTGCCGGGATCGAGTGGATCCCGTGCGGGGACCTTGAAAAAGATGGGCTACGTTTCGGTGCCTCTTCAGAAAATGAAGGGAGACTCTCGTTTTTCCGGTGTGTTTCAAGTGAATGATCGGCCGATGCGTTTTTTAATCGATTCCGGAGCCAATAGTACTGACGTCGACCAAAAATTGGCGACGGAAGTTGGGTTGGTTCGTGACCGTAGCGTGAAGGTTGTTACTCGTGGCGCACTGGGACGTGAAGTTTCGAGTGGCCGGGGCTACGGCAAGCTTCAAGTCGGACCGATGGTGGCCAGTGAGTTTCCATTTACGATTGCTCCCAATCTGGGCAAGAAGACCTCGACCAGCAGCTATGCGGGTCAAGTCGGGCTGGATGCCTTGTCCGCGACCGGAGCGCTGATTGATATTCCTTCGGGTCGAATGTGGATTCCAGGCCCGCGTTCGGAAGTGGGACGGAGCCAGCTTCCTTCCGTTCTTGGACCGAGGAGGGGACTCGGAGATAAGATTCTCAGAATGGGAACTGCCGGGCGATTGCCTCATCTCATTCTTGCGGGAACCCTCAAAGGGTCGCCGGTAACCTGGGTGGTGGACACCGGTGCCGAGGTTTCAGTCATGGCAGCGGAGAGCTTTGATCGTTTCAATTTTCCCAGCCGAGCTACGAATTCGAGGATGATCGATGCCTCGGGTGATCGCATTCCACTCCGGCATGCGAGGCTTCAAAACCTCTCTTTTGGTGAAGTGAACGTTGCAGTTTTTGATATCTCAATCGCACCCTTGGGGACTGTCCGTCAGTATTTTCGTGATTCTACGGGTCGTCCGGTTGATGGGATTCTGGGGATGGACTTTCTGACCACGGGAGGAGCTCTACTCGATTCAGGCTCGGCTTTGATTTATCTGGGTAGACCCTGATTGTGGGGGCTGTGACCGCCTTCGCTGGTCCCGAAATTCCTTATATCTGCCTTTCGCCTTGACCCCGATGTTGGAAATTCGGTCAACTGTGTCCTTGCCGGTGTTTTGCCTTCGCTTTCCGGAAAGTGGAGGCTGAGGATACTTGCTTGCAATCGACGTCAGCTCAAACTCATCAATGAATTCCCGCGCTCTTTCTTTTTCCCGCAATCCCAAGATGATCTCATATCTTCGTGTCTGGTTCCGCTTCTTACTGAGCTTAACAGGAACGGGGCTCATTTCTCTGGCTCACGCCCAGACCCCATTGTTTTCCCTGAGTCTTTCATCGGACACTGTGGGAGTGGGCAATTGTGTCGAACTCACCTTTGAAATTAACAACGAAAGTCAGGAAGCGGTCAACCAGCTGGCGTTTAGTTTGGGATTGCCAGACGGTGTCACCTTGATCAATCCGGCCTTTGCTTCCAGCGATTGTGGAGGCGTTTTCGAAGCTCCGGAGGGTGGGAATACCATCTCCCTAAGCGGGGGCGCAGTGGCTGCCAATTCGACCTGCACCGCCACCGTGGGCCTCACCCTTTTAACAGCAGGACCCTTTAACCTCACGACGAGCGACCTCACGTCTTCTGCTGGAAACAGCGGAAGTGCTGCGGCGACTCTCGGTATCCCTGTGGATGGTCCTTCGCTGGGTTTTACCAAAAAATTTGCGCCGGGCTCTGTGCAGCTGGGTGGACAAACCACCCTGATTTACACTATTCAGAATCAATCGGGCATGGCGGCCCGGGAAATCTCCTTCACCGATGATCTTTCTCCGGGGATTGTTGTGGCAAACACCCCGAATATCATGAACGGGTGTCCTGATTCGACCTTTACGGCAATTGCAGGTTCGCAACAGATCGAACTCGTTGGAGGCACTCTTGAGGCTGGTGGAACTTGCACCTTCTCATTGGAAGTGGTCGGGGTGACCGCTGGAATGAATGCGAGTGTTTCGGATCCCATTGCGTCGAGCTTCGAAGGCGGCGTGGCCGTGGCCTCCGGGCAATCGTGCGCGGTGCTGGCCGTGATTCCGCCCGAGGATCTAGCGAACATCACCTTCTCAAAAACCTTCCTTGAGGAATCGGTTTCGCCAGGCGGGCAGGGGCTCCTTGAATTTACGGTCACGAACAACAGTCGATCCGAAACCTTCTCAGGGATTTCTTTTCGCGATGACTTGAATGCCATGTTGCCCGGAGTTGTGGCGGTAGATCTGCCACAGGAGGGCGGATTCTTCGTAGAAGCAGATTTCGATGGAACCGGTTCGTCACTCCTCGATCCGACCTGGGATTACCTCGATCAAATCCAGAATGAGAACGGGAGAGATGATGATTACCCCTTAGATGGAAACGGCAATGGGTGGAACGAGTCGGACTTCAATACGGTGACTTCTTCGGTGGGACCTTGGTCGTCGGGTGAAGCGCCTCTGCAAGCAGGACTGGTCGATGCCTTTCCTGCCGGAACGCCCGATATTCTGGGTGGGATTGACGCGGCTGCCAATGGGGAGAACCTCGTAACAACTTATCTGTTTCGCCAAGACTTTGAACTGAGCCAGGATCAAGCGGGGATTGCCGATTGGCTTGTCGATTATGTCTTCGATGACGGGGCGATTATCTATGTCAATGGTGAGGAAGTGTTCCGAACTCCAAGCATGCCGGCAGGTGTTGTGACAACGACCACTCTCTCGGAGTTGGGAGATGAAACGGGGCGATCATCCAGTCCGGTTAATCTTGCCGGATTGCTCGTTGCCGGGAAAAACACGGTAGCGGTTGAGTTGCACCAGACCACTCTCACCAGTAGTGATGTGGGATTTGATTTGGACCTTTTGCCGGCTTCGATTTCTCCAACTGCGGGGTTTACCTATGCCGACGATACCTTTGAAGGCACCAATGATGCCGGGTTTGCAGATGGAACCCTCGAGCAAGCAGGTGGTTTCTCTGGTGGTGGCCTCAATGTGACGGTTGGTGGAAAGAGCATTTTTTCCTTTTTCAATCCGGCGAGTTCGGGTGGTTGGTCGCGGACTTTCACGGTCGATGAAGCTGGCGTCGTTCCAGTGAGCGTTCGTTACCGCCTTCTCTTCGATGGGTCGTATGAAGATGACAAATTTTCTCGTGCTCTTTTTGAAGTGGATGGCGTCCGTTATGGAGATGGACCCAACACTTCCCTGGCTGAATTTGTAGGTGGGCCGGGGTTTGATCAGGATACCGGTTGGCGAACTTTCTCGACCAATATTACCCTTGGGGAAGGGGAGCATACGATCCTCCTTGGTGTCTACAATAACCGGTCGCTCCAGGGGGATGAAGTGACACAGGTTTGGTTTGACGATGTTCAGATCGGATCGCCGGAGAGTCCGGCTGAGATTTGTGGACCCGGTTCCCAAATTGTGGGGAACGATGTTCTGGAGTTTAGCGGAGGCCAACTTGCGCCGGGTCAGTCATGTTCTTTTCAAGTGGGAGTGCAAGTTCCCGTCTCCGCTCCGGCGGGGAGTTATTTAAATGCAACGAGTCTGATTTCGACTGAGGTCGGTGCGCGAACCTTGCTTGGTTTGCCCGCTACCGATACTTTGATTGTTGAAGCCATTCCGCTTGGATTTTCGAGTTCATTTTCGCCCGCTGGCATTGCGATCGCGGGCACGACGACTCTGACTTTTACGATTGATAGTCGTGAGAGCTTTCTGGAAGCCCGGGATGTTGCTTTTACGAATACTCTTCCTGCGGGTCTTGTGATTTCCGACTTTCCGGAAGCAAGGTCGAGCTGTGGCGGGGTGATTTCCGCAGTTCCCGGTGGTGGTGCAATTGGTTTTACGGGTGGAATAATCCCGCCGGGAGAGATTTGCACTGTGTCCGTGAATGTGACCGGCGAGGTTCTCGGAGACTTTGTGAACACCAGTGAAGTGCTGACTTCTTCACTGGGTGAAAGTGGTGTTGCCACTGCAAATCTTTCCGTGAATCCAGCCCCCGGATTCTCGATGTTATTTGGCCCGGATGCCATCAATGCGGGGCAGATTTCCACCCTCGTCTTTACGATTGATAACTCGCTGTCCCGGATCGCGGCAAACGATCTCGTGTTGACACACAGGCTGCCTGCGGGCCTTGTCATTGCCAGCCCTTCGAATGCCTCTTCGACTTGCGAAGGAGGAACTCTGACGGCATTGGTCGGGGCGGATACCATTTCCTACAGTGGTGGCACGGTTCCGGCAGGTGCGGTTTGCACGGTGAGCGTGGGGGTGACCAGCCGGGATGGAGGTTCGTTTCCCAATACCAGTGGTGACCTTACCAGTTCACTGGGGATTAGCGGAAATGCAAGTGATACGCTTGAGGTGCAGGCGTTGGTTTCTGTCGAGCTGAGTGTGAGTGGATCAACCAACACGGTCGTAGCTGGATCCGGGAATGACAACCTGACTTATGAGGTCACTGCTCGAAACAATGGTCCGTCCACCGCCACCGGGATTCAAATTAGTCAAAGCCTAACCCTCCCTGCTGGTGTTCAGGTCGGTGAGATTACCGCGAGTGCCGGAGAGTATCAGCAGGCAAATTTGAGGGAAGGAACCTGGTTGATCCCAACCTTGATTTCCGGCGCGTCGGCGACGCTCTCAATGAACTTTACTGTTGGGCCTACCGCCGTGCCAGGAGACAGGGTGATTTCAACCTTTGTGAATCGAACCTCTGTCGATCAACCTGTTCTCGGAGGCATAGATCCGAGCGCAGGCATTACCACCGCGGTAGTCAGTGCGGTTGATATCGTACTCGGAAAGGTTGAATCAATCGACCCTGTCCTGGCTGCTTCAGGACCTGGGAATCTTGTTTATACCGTGACCGCGACAAATACCGGCCCCTCTGATGCGATGAACGTGACGATTCGGGAGGCTCTTGATTTACCTGCGGGTGTCATTGTCGATTCCGTCGTGCCAAGTCTGGGAACCTTCGCACCTGGCAATGAATCTGGTGGCCTCTGGTCGCTCAATCTCCCCCGTGGTGAAATGGCAACCATGATCGTGACTCTCTCTGTCTCCGCAGATGCTCCTGATTCGAGCATGATCACCAGCGTAACCAGCCTGGAAAGTGTTTTAGGAACAGATACGGATGCTGGGAATAACTCGGTGACCGAAGAAACCACCGTGATTTCGGGGGTTGATTTAGCGGTGTCCACCGCTGTTTCTGACGAACTGGTCGTCGCCGGTTCGGGAATTGGTAATTTGACCTATACGGTTTCGGTCACGAATAGCGGGCCACTTGAGGCAACCGGCTTGGATCTCACTGAGAGTCTCACTTTTGGCGATGGGGTGGTGGTTGACTCCGTGACCCCGAGTGTCGGCACCTATTCTGATCCGGTTTGGTCGCTGGGAAATCTTGCGGTTGGAGCGACTGAAACCCTGACAATTGTCCTGACAGTCGGGCCATCCGCACAAGTTGCTTCACCGGGATTTGTTGGAGTTTCTTCGGTCACTGCGGTTGACCAAGCTCAGATTAATACGGGCAATGAAAGTGAGACTTTGGAGAGCGGGATCACGCGCGAGATTGATCTTGCGATTGCCATCGATGAATCACGTGATCCGGTTCTGGCTAGTTTCAATCTGCCACAAAGCCTTTTCCACACGGTTACGGTGTCGAACAATGGACCGAGTGATGCCAGTGGAGTTGAAGTTGGTTTGACTCAGGTCCTGCCTGCGGGAGTGCTGATTGAGTCCGTCAGCCCGGCTCTTGGGACCACCATGGCAGACTCTCTTTGGACGGTCGGTGACATTGGTGCGGGGGAAGCGATTTCGGTGATTTATTATTACAGTGTTCCAAAGACGGTTGCTGGTGGAATCGATGTGATTACAAGTAGCGCCATCGTTTCTGGATCGAGCGAACTTCTTCTCAACACTGATGATGATGCGGGCGAGGTGGCAACGAGTGTCGTGAGTCCGGCCAATATCGAGCTTGGAGGAGGGGCAATTGCTCTCGATTTTCAAACCGGTCTTTTTAAACAAGTGGTGACGGTGACCAATAACAACCCGGCCGGGATTCCTGCTTTCCGGATTCTTGTGAATGGACTCCCGGATGGTGTCACGGTTCACAATGCCCAGGGGACTTCTGGAGGGAGTCCCTATCTTCTCTTGAACGAGGAACTTGGGGTCGGAGAGAGTATTGATTTAGTGGTCGAGTATATACAGGCGGATGCCTCGGGAGGGTTTGAAGCGACATTTGAACTCCAATTGCTCGATGCAATCGAGGACGAGGTGGCGACGGAGGGAGTTGCTGTCGATCGTTGTGAGGCTCTTTCCAACGGGGATATTTTGATCGAGTTCGCTGCGGAGATAGGCAGTGTTTATACCGTGCAATATAGTGAGGACGGGGAATCCTGGCTCAATGTGGTGCCCGATGTTCTATCGGGCGGAACCAAGCTCCAGTGGATCGACAACGGTCCTCCCAAAACTGCCTCTCATCCTGCTGGTGCCAAGCGCCGGTTCTACCGCGTTTTCCAAAAAGTCACCGCCCAATAAATTCCTTCCTCAATCGTCATGAAGCTACAATTCCGATTCGTCTTTTTCTCACTCAGTATCTTACCTGCCTATTCAGGTGATGACGTCCTCTCGTCTTCCAAAGGGGGGCTCGTTCCGACTCCGCTGGACGACTATTCCTCGAAGGGCGTAATTGATTCCTCGAAAGGGGTGATCGATTCTTCGAAGGGAGTGATCGATTCCTCGAAAGGAGTGATCGATTCCTCGAAAGGAGTGATCGCTCCTGCCGGGCGCTCAAAGCCGCGATGGAGCCTGGGTTCTGGTTTATCTTGGCGAAGAATTGGAGCGATCGAATTTGATACCGGAATCACGAGCTTGGTCGTTCCGGGAGTCTTTGGGATGAATTCATTTACTGCTCCTGCGGGAATTGGACCCGGGACGGGAGCATTCAGTCGAGCCTATGATAATGGCTTCGTCCGGCCCGGACCCCGAACTCCGGCCACCGGAAGAACGACGGACTACGAATTTGTGAATCCGGAACAAAGCCAGGGGAATAGTCTGCTCTTCACTGCCGACGGTGGTGAGCGCCGGGTCATCATGTCCCCCTCGACGAGTTCGGTCACCGGCTGGAGGGAAGGGGAGGATTGGGAGATTTCGCCGTATCTGAGTTTGAGTCGTTTAAGCGATCTTGGTAACGGCTGGAGCGTAGGCCCTTCGTTTCATTTCAGTTTTACGAATGTCGATGGTGATCGGGGTGGTCTCAATACTCTGAATGCGAGTGAACGTCGTGACGTTTTTGATGTGAGAGCCACGGATCGATTCGATTCGACAGGGCTGGTCCTTCCCAATGCTCCCTACACCGGATCACCGGGTGCGGTTGCTCCTCTTCTCCCGGCCGAACCGGCTGGCAGGAATTTTGAGGATACCTTGAGATCATCCGATACGGCAGCTTTTAATGACTCCGTGAATGAGTCCTTGGATGTGAACCTCTTCGGTATTTCGCTTGGGGGAGAAGCGATCTATCAGACTGATGGGCGCTTTTTGGCAGGAGTGGGAACAGGGCTCGTCTTGAATGTCGCCGACTGGGATGCCAATCGCAGTGATCGTCTGATTCAAGTCACGAATGGAGGGGCTCCGGTAGAGATTGATTCCACTTCTTTTCGTAACTCTGGCACCGATGTCTTATTCGGATTCTACCTTAAGGGTTCGGTGGGGTATCGAATCAATGAGTCTCTCTCTTTGGAAGCGAACGCCCGCTACGATTGGAATGAATCGCTCAGGGATTCCGTGGGAGGCAGCGATTTCGATGTCGATTTGTCCGGCTTCAGTCTCGGCGTAGGAGCAAATTACTCCTTTTAAGCCAAGGGCCTTCTGTCTGGAAGGCTGGTAGCCGGGCTCCTCAGCGACGAAGGGTTGAGAGCTGTGTTGGCGGAAAAGTGAGACATCTTATACGCACTACTTTCCATGGTCCCTGATTTTTTCTGATCCATTTGTGGAAGATTTAGCGCATTACTATGTGACCAGCGTCTCTCCGGCCTCCCAATTCCATCATGAAAACGATAGCCAATCACATGAAACACGCCCTCACACTCATCACGGCACTTGCTCTCCTTCCCGGAACCGTTCTCTTGGTGGGATGCGGTGACCCCGACCTTGATGACACGGAGATTCTGGATAACGCCAATCTCGATGATCCCAAGGTCCGCGAGATGATCCTCAAGGAGGCAGTAGAATCGAAGAGTTTCGAGCGGCGAGGACCAATCTTGAATACGTTGTGTTTTCAAGCAGGAGAACAAACCCCCTATACAGGCTGGATGAAGCGAATTTACGATAACGGGAAAGTGGCGATGCTTGGTCACATTAGGGGCGGGAAGATGGATGGGCCGTCGATCAAGTGGTACGAGAACGGGCAGAAGATAACGGAACACGCCTATAAGGCAGGAAAAAAGGAGGGGCTCCAGACCTCTTGGCACTCGAACGGGAGGAAGAAAAGTGAAGCCACTCTCAAGGGCGGAAAAAAGGAGGGGCCGGAGACCTCTTGGTACGAGAACGAAAAAAAGTCTACGGAAGCCACATTCAAGGACGGGATTCAGGTCGCCCAAGGAACCAAGTTGGACAAGGACGGGACTGGCTCAACCTCCACACCCATCCCCATCCCGAAAAGAAGCCGCTGGAAGATCCCGACGAAGTAAGCCCGTTTCAGGAACGGCGTGGGCCGTAATCAAACCAGAGCATCAGTCCGATGAAGTCTGACATCCTTTACGAAGTGAAATTCCAGCCGTGGGATCGCTCATGGCTTCTCTCAGGTCCAGTGGGGGCAACAGGCAAACTAAGCTTCCAGTCAGCGAAATACGCAGCCAGCCATGCCCGATGGGTTGCTACGACCGATGGTGGCACCATCAAGGTTCACAGTGCCCGGTCTGCGGAAAGCCTGTCACTGGCTGGAGCTGGACAACACGCTTTTCAACTTGGAGTTTATGCCGTTGACCTTGAATCAGAAGAAATCAGCGAAGGTCGGACAACGCCAACTCGATCTGGCGAGGAAATGGCACAAAGCCGGGCTTTTGAGCGATGAATGTTTGAGAGCCGTCTTGGCTGTTTCAGCTATCAAGTAGGGTGATTTTCAAGCGACAGTTTTTCGGGCTTTCCATAGTCTTAGCAAAGGTCGTTAGAGCTGAATTCTTGACAAGTATGGTGGTTGGCTGTAATCGATCAACCCCTTTATAGGGTGAGATAGGGGGGCGCCCAGGCCCCGCTTCGCTGGGCTGAGTAATCCTACTGTTGGGCATATAAGAAATGAACCCTCATACTCAAGGAAAAGCTCCGTGCTCAAAGGCGCAGGGAGTGAGACATGATAACCCCGTGAATACAGGCTGTTATACATGTTGTGTGGTGATTACGACGATTCCGATAATCTTGTTAGGGCTCTGGCTCCTCCTGATATTTTACAGTTTTGGGGTGGCTTACTGGGCTACAGCTATTGCTTGGGGAATTGTATTTCTTTGTTGTGCTTGGCTTTTTTGTTCAGTTCTTCGTTTTTTCAATCCCAAGAACCGGAATGAGGAGGGACTGGCGACTAAGTGGCATAAGAACGGGCGGAAGGCATCGGAAGCCACCTTCAAGGATGGGAAGCTTGAGGGGCTGGCGACCAATTGGGACAATCAAGGAA
This sequence comes from uncultured Verrucomicrobiales bacterium, assembly GCA_913060685.1. GTDB lineage: Bacteria > Verrucomicrobiota > Verrucomicrobiia > Verrucomicrobiales > Akkermansiaceae > SW10. The sequence goes on along the minus strand of CAJXVQ010000172.1, from coordinate 422 downwards.
AGGTGGTGGATCAAACCTGCTACAAGGATGGCGTGGAGGTCAAAGAGTAGTCGTCCCCATTCAATCAGGGGAACATCGAGTCAAATCGATCACCCCCCTTGCTCCCCCCTCCGCTCCGGCCCAAAGGCGGCTTCAAGCGGCCCGCCAAAAGCAAACTCCAGCGCAGCAAACTCATAACCCACCCTCGCAATCGCAATCACTTTCCAATAAAGTTTATCGAACAGTTACTTATCCTTTCCCCTCCATGAAAAACAGCGCAAAACTCACTTTCACACTTTGTCTCTTGGGATCCCCCGTCTTGCAGGGAGAGGTGCTCGAAATGACAAATTTTTCCTATTCAGAAGTCAGCGATTCCTTTGATCTGACTTGGAAATCCAAGCCGGGAGAAAGCTTTGGAATTTACTTCTCCCAAGATCTTAAAA
>CAJXVQ010000171.1 GCA_913060685.1 uncultured Verrucomicrobiales bacterium | reverse complement strand
CCACACCCGGGGAAACGGCGAGATGAGCGGAGTCGATCGCGACGGAGCCAAGCTCCTCGAGGAACAGGTGGCTCAAAATGAAGAACACCACCTTGTCATTACCATCTCTTCCGACGGCAATCTCAACGCCTGGGTCGATGGCGACAAAAAAATCTCAGACTCCGACACCAATGATCTCGCCAACGTGACTTCGGATTTTGAAGGGATTGGAGCCACCAGTTGGGGTGATCCCGGCATGGCCGGATCAGTCAATGAATTCCGCATTTGGAGTGGAACTCTTTCGGACCTCGAAGTGACTCAAAACTTCACCAACGGACCCGACACCTTACCGAATGTCGACGACACCGATCTCGATGGCATCGCGGATGTCTGGGAACTCGCACAAACCGGCATCACCGATCTCACCCAATTGGATGGCACCCTAACTGGTCCGGGACCTGGCCCGGGATCCGGCGATTTCGATGGCGACGGCTTATTTGATCTTGAGGAATTCCAGAGAACGACAGATCCCATCGTCGACGACACCGATACCGATGGCCTCCTCGACGGACCGGAAGTCAAAACCCACCTGACCGACCCCCTCGTCGTCGATACCGACGGCGACACCCTGGGCGACGGAGTCGAAGTGAATGACCACGGTACCAATCCCACCCTGAAAGATTCCGACATGGATTTCATCGACGACAATGTCGAACTCGAGAACGGCACCTCGCCAATCGACGCCAATGATCCCGGTCTCTTCACCGGTGCTGTGATCGTCCACCGTTGGTCTTTTGACACCGACACCACCGACTCGGTGGGCGGCAACACCGGCATCCTTGTTGGGGGGGCCACCGTCGATCCGGGACGTCTTTCCCTCACCGGTCTCGGCACAAGTACCGCCGCCAACCACATGGCTTTCACCAATCCGGTTGAGGTAGGAGTCAACTACGGAGCCACCGGCATCACAATCGAATCCTGGTATACCGACACCGGCACCGGCACCTGGGGAAAACTTTTCCAGTTCGGCACCAATGCCGCCGGTCAGGAAATTGGGTACACCCACACCCGGGGAAACGGCGAGATGAGCGGAGTCGATCGCGACGGAGCCAAGCTCTTCGAGGAGCAGGTCACCCAGAATGAAGAACACCACCTCGTCATCACCGTGTCCTCCGATGGCAATCTCAGCGCCTGGGTTGATGGCGTTCAAAAAATCACGGACACTGACACCAACGATCTCACGAATGTCACTTCGGACTTTGAAGGGATCGGCGCCACCAGTTGGAACGATCCCGGCATGACCGGATCCGTCAACGAATTCCGCATTTGGAAAGGAACCCTCTCCAGCTCCGATGTTGCCGACAACTTTGCCATTGGGCCGGATTCACTCGTCGGCGGAGAAGGCTTAAGCATTAGCTCAATCACCCGGGACAATGACACGGGAGCCGTCACCTTGATGTTCAAATCCATCGCCGGGCACACTTACCGGATCGACAGCGCTCCAACTCTTGCCCCCGCCGATTCGCCGCTGTGGTTGGATGTCGATGACAACTTCCGCGCCACCGGGGATCTCTCCACCTTTACCGACACCGCCGCTTCGGGGGCCAAACTCTTCTATCGTATTCAGGACATTACCAACTGATGATATCCGCTCCAGCGATTCATTCTTCGCTTCAGCGCCGGACGACTCCTCCGGCGCTTTCTTTTTTACACACCGACTCATGAAATCTTTCTTATTCACCTGGCTCCTCATTGTCAGCCTGATGACCTCACAAGGGGCCACCTTGGCCAACAGGTGGTCCTTTGACACCAACACCAACGACTCGGCCGGAGGAATCACCGGAGTCCTTCAAGGAGGGGCTACCGTCAGTGCGGGACAGTTGAGCCTCAGCGGAGCAGGGAGCAGCACGGCGGCCAATCGCATGACCTTCGCCTCGCCCATCGACATTGGCGGGAACTTCGGCGCGACTGGCGTGACCATCGAAACCTGGTACACCGACACTGGCACCGGCACCTGGGGAAAGCTCTTTCAATTCGGCAACAACTCCGCCGGCCAGGAACTGGGCTACACCCACACCCGGGGAAGCGGACAGATGAGCGGCATCGACCGTGACGGAGCCCAACTACTTGGCGAACAAATCACGCAAAACGAAGAACACCATCTCGTCATCACCGTGTCCTCTGATGGCAATTTAAACGCTTGGGTCGATGGCGTGCAAAAATTGACAAACACCAACACCAACGATCTCGCAAACGTCACCACCACCTTCGAAGCGATTGGAGCCACCAGCTGGGGCGACCCCGGCATGAAAGGCACCGTCAATGAATTCCGCATCTGGAGCGGAGAACTTACCGCAGGCGAAGTCACTTCGAGCTTAGGCGCCGGCCCGGATAATCTCCCCGGAAACGGACCACTCATCTCTTCCTTCACCAGCTCCCACGCCACCCGGCAAGAAGGCGAATCCGCCACCCTCTCGTGGACCATTGACGATTCGACGGTCACCGGCACATTGAACGTGGAGATCCGCGATTCAGACAATGCCATCATCCACACTTCCACGGCAGCCAGTGGAAACACCAGCGCCCTCATCGGCGACACCGGAGGCACTCCGCAAACCTTCACCTACTCCATCAACACCTGGGACAGCGACTCTCCCGGTGATGTCCGCACCGGCACCGTCGACATCGCAGTTGACCCCGGCATTCCAGCGGCCACTCCGCAATCTTTACAAACCGTCGATACCAATCCTCTTGCGATCACTCTCGCCGGATCCGATCCCAATACCCACCCTAATCCGGGCCTCACTTTCTCGGTTGTCACCCCGCCATCCGGCGGCATCTTAAGCGGCGCAGCACCCAATCTCACTTTCACCGCGCAAGTCGGATTTTCAGGCGAGGACAGTTTCACCTTCAAGACCAACGACGGGAAATACGATTCACCTCCGGGCATCGTCACCATCACGGTCACCAAAGCCCCGACCGCGCCCACTTCCCTGACGCTCACCAGTTTGGATATTCCAAGCACGGTCTCCAACGGTGGTTACCTCGCCTCCTTGATCACCGACGATCCCAACGACGAAGACACCCACACTTACGCCCTCGTCTCCGGCGCGGGCAGCTCCGACAACACCCTCTTTTCCATTGTTGGAAATCAACTCCGGTCCGCTTCAAATTTTACCGGCCAAGTCGGCAATCTCTTCGACATCCGCCTCCGCACCACTGACCAAAGCGGACTGTTCTTTGAACAAAGTTTCTCCCTCCGGGTGATCGAGCTTTTAGAGACCATCGTGATCAACGAAATCCATGCCAACCCTCCCCTCAATCATGTCCCCCAGGAATTCATCGAACTCCACAATCCTTCTTCCTCTCCCAAAGATCTCAGTGGCTGGCGACTGACCAGCGCTGTCGATTTCGTCTTCCCCGCTGGCACCTCCATTCCTTCCGGCGGCTATCTCGTCATCGCCGAGGACCCCGAGACCCTTCTCTCCACTCTGGGCGTGACTGCGCTTGGGCCCTTCACCGGCAATCTCAATTCAAGCGGTGAAACCGTCCGCCTTCGAGACGCCGGCGATGCCGTCGTCGATGAAGTCGATTACAAAGTGGGCTTCCCCTGGCCCGTTGCTTCCGATGGTGGCGGCGCTTCCATTGAACTCATCAATCCATCTCTCGACAACGCCCTCGGCAGTTCATGGCGGGCTTCCCTTCCACAGGTCATTCTCCCAGAAGCCACTCTTCTTCCCTATTCCGATTCGAACTGGAGTTGGCGACCCGGAAATACCGAAGCCTCCAATCCCACTTCCGCTTGGAGAGCCGCAGCCTTCACGGAAAACGGAACCTGGACTCCGAATGCGCAAACTCCCATTGGCTATGGAACGGTTACCGGTGTCACCCTCAACACCACGGTGCCGGACATGCGCTCCAACTTTAACAGCGTCTTCCTTCGTAACACCTTCACCATCGCTCCCGGAGAATTGCCTTCCCAACTCCAGCTCAACTTCACTGCCGATGATGGCTTCCTCGTCTGGATCAATGGAGTCGAAGTTGAACGCCGCCGTTTCGATCCCAACGAAGATCCCACCATCGATGACAATGCAGACAACACACCCAATGAAGGAGCTTTCGAAAGCAAATTAGTCCTCAACCCCGGCACCTTCCTCAACGAAGGAAGCAACACCATCGCCGTGCATCTTTTCAACGGCACAACCAACAGCAGCGACCTCGGCTTTGACATTCAGGTCGTTCGCCCCGGTCAAGCAGACGCCCTCGCCCAGCCCAGTCCCGGAGCACCGAACATCGCCTTCGCCAACAATTCCGCCCCCAACATTCGCAAAGTCGACCACCTCCCGGCGCAACCCACCTCCTCGGACCCCGTTCTCATCACGGCCCGCGTCACCGATCCCGAAGGCGTGGCTTCAGTCAGCCTCGAATATCGCGTCATCACCCCCGGAGCCTACGTCCCAAGCAAACTCCCTCTCCCCATCGTCGCCAACAACATCAACACCACCGTGGACCGCCCGGAGAACACCTCCTTTGAATCCGGCTGGACCACCGTCCCCATGCTCGATGACGGAACCAGTGGTGATGCTCTCGCCGGAGACGACCTCTTCTCCGTCACTCTCCCGTCCGCCGCACACCGCAGCCTCGTCCGCTATCGCATCACGTTAACCGACGGCATCGGCCAGTCCGCCCGCGTTCCCTATGCCGACGATCCCTCCCTCAACTTCGCCTACTTCGTTTACGACGGGATCCCCGCCTATCAGGGAATCGATTCCGCCACGATGAGCGACACTCTTCCCGTCTACCATCTTCTCACTCGCAACGAAGACTACGCCGAAGCCATCGCCTACAATGGCAGCGACCAAATCAACCAAGGCACCGAAGCCCGCTTCCTCTACAACTGGAACGGCACCATGGTCTACGACGGCAAGGTCTACGACAACATCCGTTTCCGTCTTCGCGGAGCCAACGGTCGCTATCAGGGCCGGGGCAAGCGCTCCATGCGCGTTCGCTTCAACGATGGCAACTTCCTCGAAGCCCGCGACCAAAGCGGCAAAAAATTCGAACAACCCTGGCGCACCCTCACGCTCGGAAAAGGCAACTCCAACCGAAGCACGATGACTTTCGGACTCAATGAGGCCGTCAACTACCACCTCTTTCAAAAAATAGGCGTCCCCGCCGCCAACCCGCTCTACATCCAGTGGCGCGTCGTCGATGACGCCATTGAAGCCCCCGACCAATGGCGCGGCGACTACCAGGGCACCTACTTCGTCTCCGAAACCTACGACGTCCGCTTCCTCGAAGAACACGGCCTTGAAAAAGGCAACCTCTACAAGCTCATCAACCAGACTGGCGATTGGGAAAAACAACAACGTTATCAAGCCAGGTTTGCACCCTTCAACGGAAGCGATCACAACACCATCGAGCAAAATCTCGATGGCAACGATTCCCCGGCCTACATCGACGCCCATGTAAATCTCGAAAAATACTATGCCTTCCACGCTCTCGTCGAAGCCACCCGTCACTACGACTACTGGCCCAGTGCGAACAAGAACATGGTCTACTACTTTGAGCCCGATTACCTCCCTGCAAATAACAACAAGGGAAAACTTTGGCTACTCCCCTGGGACACCGATTCCAGCTGGGGTCCGACCTACAACAGCGGCCATGATGTCGTTTACAATTCTCTCTTCGACGCCACCGGTGGTGGCAGCGACAACTCAAGCAACCCCACCCTCTGGCCCGCCTACTACAACACTGTCCGTGAAATGCGAGACCTCCTCTGGCAGGAAGATCAGATCGGACAGGTCATCGACGAATTTGCCGCCATCATCGCCCCACTTGTCCCCGCCGACTTCGCCCGCTGGAAAGGCGCACCCTCCGATGCCGGAAACTACAACCACCTCGGAGGCCCCGGCATCACCTCTCTCGCCAACTATGTTCAGGACATGAAAAATTACGCCTTCACCGGCGGAAGCTGGCCCGGCGGCAACGACTCGGTCATGGGACAAGCCAACGACAATGGACTCTCCGGAACCCAGGGCCGCGATGCCTTCCTCGATTTCCTCCAAGGAAACAACGGCGAAAGCGCCCTGCTCCCAAACACTCCGGTTCTCACCTACACCGGCGACGCAGGCTTTCCGACCAATGGTCTTTCCTTCCAATCCACCGCCTTCTCCGATCCCCAGGGCAACGGAACCTTCGGCGCTCTCGAATGGCGTCTCGCCCTCATCAACGAACCCTCAGCCCTCGAAATCGAAGCTTCCTGGGAGTCCGGAGAAATCACTTCCTTCGTAAACTCCATCGACGTCCCCACCGCCGCCGTTCGCTCGGGTTCAACCTACCGCGCCCGCGTCCGACATCAGGATAGCTCCGGTCGCTGGAGCCATTGGTCTGCCGCAGTCGAGTTCACCACCACGCTACCCGATCTCTCCGACTACCTCGCCGGCCTCGTCATCACCGAAGTCATGTATCACCCCACCGATCCCACCCCGGCCGAGATCGCCGCGGGATTTGATGACGACGACCTCTTCGAATACCTCGAACTCAAAAACGTCGGCGCGTCCCCGCTCGACCTCTCCGATGTCCGCTTCACCAAAGGCATCGATTTCGATTTCATCAACTCCGCCCAAACCGCCCTCAACCCCGGCCAGATCATCCTCGTCGTCCGCAGCATTCCCGCCTTTGAAATGCGCTACGGCACCGGATTCCTCATCGCCGGTGAATGGGATCCAGCCGACAAACTCAACAACAAATCCGACCGCGTGAAACTCTCTTTCGGAGCAGGCGATACCATTCGCGATTTCACCTACCTCGACGCCTCACCTTGGCCCGTCGATGCCGATGGTAATGGCAACTCTCTCACTCTCTTGAACCCCACGACCGTTCCCGACCATACCCTCGCTGCAAGTTGGCGCGCCAGCTTCTCGAATACGGGAACTCCCGGAGTTGACGAGTCCGACGATCCCTTCGCCGACTGGCTCGCTTCCCAGGGCGAAACCGATCCAACAGCCTCTTATAATGGCTCCTCGCTCAGCAACCTCCTCGCCTACGCCCTCGGAGCCGACCTTCTCACCTCCGGTTCTCCCGAACAGGCTCTTCCAAGCTTCAGTATCGTCGAAGACAGCGGAGGGAATTACCCCGCTCTGAGCTTCCGCATCCGTCAAGGGAGCAATCCCCTCACCTACCTTCCCGAAGTCTCCGGCGACCTCAAGACCTGGCAAAGCGGTCCTGCCCACACGAGTCAATACGACAGCATGACCGACAACGGAGACGGAACCTCCACCCTCACCGTCCGCTCCACCACCTCAATCGCTTCCCGCCAATTCCTCCGCCTCCGCGTCATCCATCCGTGATGCCACGCGTCCTCGCGCCCGGTCAAAAGGTGTTATCGGCCCATGCTATGGCCGCGAAAGACAAGGCCCGCCACGAAAGATCGTCTGCTTGGAATCAAGCGACGAAAGTCATGAAACCATCCCTCCCGTAAGTCTTTCCTCAATCCCGGCGTATTTCATCCCATGAAACCTTTCTTGCTCCTTTTCGCGCTCTCCCAATTCGCTTCCGCCACCCCTTGGGAGAAAATCTTCAAGCCAACAAAGGGATGGCAGACAAGCACTGTCGCCGACGCACGGGATAAGAGCATTGAAATTCAAACATCAGGAAAGCCCTTTTTCTTCACCAACGCCGCCACTCCCAAAAAGGGCGGTTACCTACCAACCGTTGCGAAGTTCGGCGACTGCACCATCGAAGCGGAATTTCTCATCCCAAAAGGCTCAAACTCCGGCATCTACCTCCAGGGACGCTACGAGATTCAAATCCTCGACAGCCACGGCAAGGCGAAGCCCACCGATGGCGACATGGGAGCAGTCTACCACCGCTGGGACAACAAACGCACACCCAAGGGCTTCGAAGGACATCCCCCCAAAGTCAACGCAGCCAACCCCGCCGGCGAGTGGCAAACACTCGTCATCAAATTCCGAGCTCCCCGCCTCGACGCGGAAGGCAAGCTCCTCGAGAAGCCACGCTTCCTCTCCGTCCACCTCAACGGAAAACTGGTCCAGGAAAATGTCACCGTCAACGGCCCCACCCGCTCTGCCCAGCGCAAGGGCTTTGCCGCCAAAGACCACATCTTCATCCAAGGCGACCACGGCCCCATCGCTTTTCGGAAGTTTGAAGTCACTGAAAAAGACTTCACCTCCCCCCCCAAGGAATAAACCCTCAGGCCTTCCACCACCCTCGGAACTTGTGACTGCCCTCGTTTTCATCTAGAGTGAGGACATGTCCGAAGCTCTCGCTGACAAGCTCATCTCTGCCGACGAATTTCTCAAGAGAGAGCTCACCTCCTCAATCAAGCACGAATTCGTCACTGGCCACGTCTATGCCATGTCAGGCGGCAGTATGGCGCACCAACGCGTCGCGAGAAACTTCTCTGCGCTGGCATTGCAGGGACTAAAAGGAAAATCCCGCGAACCTACCAACAGTGACTTCCTCGTCAATATCGACCTCGGCAGCGATGAAGCGATGTATTACCCGGACGGCATGATCATCTGCCATCCGGTCAACGACCACGAACAGTTCACCACCGCCCCCACTGTCATCTTGGAAGTTCTCAGCCCCTCGACCCGTCGCATCGACGAGGCTCAGAAATTCCGCGACTACCTCACCCTCCCCTCTCTGCAAACCTACATCCTCGCCGAGACTCAATCTCCCGCCCTCACCCTTTACCGAAGGGAAGGCGATTCCTTCAAGCGCCACGTCATCTCCGGTCTCGACTCCGCCCTCGACCTTCCCGAGGTCGAGCTTTCAATGCCACTGACCGACCTCTACCAAGACGTCCGGTTCGATTCGTAACCGCCTCGCTCTTTCACTTCCGTCTCTTCGACCGGTCAAATCTCGCCCGTCGTGATTCACTGGAGCTCTCGGTCTCAGCCAGCTTCTCCTCCTTCTGTGCTGGCACCACTTTGCGTTTTGTTCGCTTCGCCAAACTCGCAATCGATGTCCGCTCGCCTCCACCTTCTTTGGCCCAAAGTGGCCATCCTGCCCGCGTGATCAGCGCATCCAGCAGGACACAAAGCAAGACCGCGAGAGCCAACCAGCTCCGCACATCCGCAACCCGCACCTGCTCCGGCCGGACCCACGCTTTTTGCAAATCCAAGAGCTCACGCCCTCCCGTCACTTCAGACAAATGTCGGAGCTCCTCGACTCGCTCCCGATCAAATTCCCACTCCGCGCTCGTCCCCACATTGAACGGCCCAAACGGCAAACTATAGCTCCCCACCAAGGCACTCCCGCGCACCACGCTTCCCTCTTCCAATTCGCGTGAGAGTTGAAACCGCCCCGGCGCAATCCGCTCCCACATCACTTCATACCCACCGGAATCCCCCTCGGTCAGACGAACCCGCGGCGCCTCAGCCAAGAGCTTCTCCCCCCACTCCTCCACATCATAAAGTAGATCCAGCGTGAGTGTGTTCCCTTTCATTTCATGCTTCAAAGCCAGACCCGCCGGCACATCCAGACCCATCAACCAACGGACCGAAGTCTGCGCAAAATCCCCGTAGCCATCCCAAGCCCTCGCCTTCCCGGAATACTCACCTCCCATCGGAAACGAAACCGCCATGCTCCGACCGGCGCCGACTCTCATATGCGATACCAAGGGCGCGAGATATTCATCCTGAGAAACCAAAGCCACCGTCGCCTCAGGCCGGACATACGATAGATTATAACCATCAACCTCCGCCAACCACTTTGGTTCATTTGGCGAAATCTCCCCCCACTTCCCCGTCGCCTTCGCCACCGTCACCTCCTTCAAAAAAGCCGAGCGCGCAATCGTCACCGTTTCCTGCGAAAAGATCACCGGAACATCGGCCGCATTCTCGGTAAAGAAAATCCGACCCTTCCCCCGCTTCGCAATATCAGCCAGCAAGGGCGCATCGACATCCTTGTCCGTCCCCAGGCCAATCACCGAGATCGACATCTCATCCGCGACCATGGCCGCAATGAGCTTCTTATAATCGCCAGGCTGCTCGGTATCCCGTGCATCCGAAAAGAGAATGACGTGCCGGGTCTGCGACGGCACTCCGCGAAGCTCGGCATACGCGGCCTCCAATCCATTGAAGACATAAATCCCCCCGCCCATCGCCTGAATCGACTCCGTCTTGCTAATAATCGCCTGACGCCGTCCCCGCAACTGACGCATCGGCACAAAGGTATTCGGCTCGGAATCAACCGCGATCACTGAGATGTAATCATTGTCACCCAGGAGATTGATCGCATTAACCGCGCCATTGTTTGCCAGATCCATCTTCGTCGCTCCTCCCACCATTGCGCCCATCGAGCCGGAGCGATCCATCACGATCGCCAAGGCCGTCGATAACTTCCGATGCTCGCTCTTCAATTCCATCGTTACCGGCAGCAACTTGTCGACCGGGCTATCGTGATAACCACCCGAACCAAAGGAAGACTTACCACCCACCATCAACAACCCGCCACCCTGATCCTTCACAAAAAACTCGAGCGCCTGTTGAAACTTACGAGGCACCTGATGAGCCGGGACGTTATTAAAAATACAAGCGCGCGCACCCGCCAACTGACCCAGATGAGCCGTCCCCGTATCCGTGACCACTTCCACCTCAAACCCCTGTCGCTTCAATGAAACCACCAAGGGATCATTCACATACCCTGTCAGCAGAAGAACCTTGGGACCCCCGGAAATTTCCACCCACTGCTCCATGACGTTGTTCCCGGAATGGACGTCTTTCTTCGGAGTAATCCGCGCCGCATACCGAAAGGCTCCCGTCCGACCCAGGCGATCCGTAAAGCTCGCCTTCCCCACTCCGTCCACCAGATCAACCGTCGTCTGCAAGACTGACTCATCATCTCTGAAAATCTCCAGGGGAAGCGGCCCGTCCTCATAGCCCCGACAAGTCACCGAGATTACAAATGGCTCCCCCAGCATCGTCCGGGCCGGCACCTCCAACTGAGACACCCGGTAGTCATCCAAAATTTCATCCCGCACCAAACGAAAGTCCAGCGACACCTCCTGCGCATTGAGCTTCTCTGCCAAATCCACCAAGGGCTCGGTTGAATACCCATCACTCAGGAGCAAAATTCGAGCGGGTCGATCTTCCCGCGCGATTGCCAGAGCCGTCTGAATCGCCAACCCCGTCCGGGTCAAATCACGCCCGCCCCCATAAATGGCCGTCTCTCCAATTCCCCTCGTCAAAACCTCGCTACCATAGTTCACCACCCGAATCTCGTCCTTCGCCGACGGCTTCGACTTCTCCAGAATTCGCATCCAATCAGCAAGATTTTCATCGATCAAGCCTTCCGTGGAATCAGAACGATCCAGCAGGACCCACAGATCCAAGGCCCGCTTTTGTTGCTCCCATTTCGGATTCGCCAACAAGCAAACAAGCAGTAGCAAGGCCAGCGCACGTAGAGGAAGATACAGGCGCAGACCGCGCCGCCACCAAGCCAGCACGACGAAAATCGGCACCAACACAAACCACAGGGGTTCTTCAAAATTTACCGGGATCATGACGCCTTCGTTCGAGGGGTTAAAAAACACCAGGCCGCTAAAACAAGCCCCAACAAAATCACCGTCACCACCCGCCACCAACGATCCTCACTGACACGTCGTTCAATCAGAGTCGATTCTGTCTCTTATACACATCTCCGAGCCCACGAGACCGAGGCTGATCTCG
>CAJXVQ010000170.1 GCA_913060685.1 uncultured Verrucomicrobiales bacterium | reverse complement strand
CGAGATCAGCCTCGGTCTCGTGGGCTCGGAGATGTGTATAAGAGACAGCTCGTAAGGAGTGCACCGCTGCGGGAACGATCTTGTGGGCCGGTCATGTTTGGAACGCCGTCGTTTTTTACGGAGTTATTCGGATTATGATGGGCGAGGGTTCGGGGATTGCGTGGATGGAATTTCCCGGCGAGGTTTGGCCCGTTCTCCTCCTCTGTTACGCTGCCATCACCATTTGGTCACTGATCCAGTTTCAGGTTCGTGATGCCGGCCATGTTTTTGTGAGCCAATGGTATCTGCTCGCAGGACTCCTCTGGTTTCCCTGGATTGCTCTGAGTGCCTGGATGTTCGTCTTCGTGTTCGATGGGGGCCATCCTCTCATGGTGAGTGGAATTGCGGCATGGTTCAAAGCGACTCTCTTTTTCCTTTTCTTCCTCCCGACGGCTCTTGCGAGTGCTTACTATCTCGCGCCGAAGGTGACCGGTCGTCCGGTTTATAGTTACAACATCGCGCTGTTCGGGTTCTGGTCATTGGCTTTCTTTGGTCCCTGGGCCGGCATGCAGAAACTGATGGGAGCTCCGATTCCCCAGTTCCTTCCCTATGCCGGTGCGGCTTCGATGGTGTTGATTTTGATTCCGGCGATTGCGGTGGGTTACAACATCCTCAAGACTGTCATGGTCAACAGTGAAGTGGTGGCAGAGAGTCCTTCGCTTCGATTCACGGTGAGCGGGATCGTGGCCTTTTTGGCCTTCGGAGTTCTTTCGCTTTTCCTCCACACCGTCCCTTCGATGAAGATGACCCAGTTCAGCTACAGCGGCTACGGTCTCGATATTTTGGGAATCTACGGTGTCTTCTCCCTCTGTGCTTTTGGCGCCATCTACTTCATTGTTCCGCGGATCACCCGTCGTGAGTGGTTGTCCCGTCGCTTCATCAAGTGGCATTTCTACTTTTCTCTCTACGGAGTTTTGGCAATCGTAACATGTGCGATCATGGGTGGAATGAGCCAGGGACAGGGAATCGAGGATTTGAGTCAGCCGTTTGGAACAATGGCCGCCCGTGCCAGCCAGTTCGGTTGGGGAGTTACTCTTGCCTGGGGATGTCTCTTGTTCGCTAACCTGTCATTCTGTCTCCACCTCCTTTTGATGTGGGCTCGTCTTGGACGGCGCTCTTCCCACCCAACCCTCCTCAAGGGGCACCATGCAGCCAGTCCGCATGGTCCCGAGGGCGAGATTGACAACTATAGCTCCGCTTCTGTCTAAATTTCTCAAAGCTTCATTTCATCATGACTTTCAAAGCATTTATTTTTGGTCTTCTCGGAACCTTTGGCATCCCTTGGATGCTTGTGGTGGTGATTCCGTATTCGACCATGCGGACTTCCGAGCCGATTCAGTACGAAGACGGTGCCGGGTTATCCGGTGCCTTTATCCCAAGCCGCGATGGCCGGATTAAAGAAGGTTCCATGGTTTACGGTCAGGAAGGCTGCTACCAATGCCATACTCAAGTGATCCGTCCAACTTATGCTGGCAATGACGTTCACCGGGGAGAGTGGGCCGGGCTTCGCAAAAGTTCGGACGTTGAGAACGATACCCGACGCGAGACCATCGCTGATGATTTTAGCCAGGAGAAGGCGGCGCACATTGGTCAGAGCCGCGTTGGTCCGGACCTTTCCAACTTTGGACGTCGGTTGGCTCACTATTTAAAGGTGAACAAAAATGATCTCACTTCCGAGGAATGGATCTTGATGCACTTGTATAACTCACGTGACCTGCCCGGCTACTTGGACGGAGCCAAGCCCTACAATTCGACCTGCCCGCCCAAGGGTGGACTCTTTGATGAGGTTGCCGTTTATGGTGCCGGGAGCGGCACTCTTCCGGTTGACATTAAAGAGGGAAGGGGCATCAAGCCCACAGACCGCGCTCGTGCCCTGGCCAGCTACCTCCTTTCTCTGAAAAAGGACACTCTTGGAAACCCTCTCCCTGAGGCTCTCAATTACAATCCCGACGCACCCGAAAGCGATAAATAGTCATGTCTGATTCCTCATCATCAAGCGATCTGCGTCCCGATCTCGAAGAGTCGATCAACGTTCCCGAGGCACACGGTGCTCTCAAGGACGATCCAGCGGCCGGGCGCGAGAAAAGCCTTCACGAAAACGGCATGGAAGCCGTCTCCCTCTGGCTCGTTCTGATCTCGGCAGTTGTTGTCCTCGTGGGCGGTTCTGTCATGGGGCAGGGCGGTTCCTTCTTCGGCTACGGAGAATTGACGAAGGATGGCTACATGCGTGGTAAGTCTCCTGTCCCTCTTCCGACCGTTGCGGTGCCTGAACCGGCCCTGGCCTTCCTCCAAAAGCAGGGCGCTAAGGTTTATTCAAACTGCTCATCCTGTCACCAGCCGAATGGTATGGGGCAAACCGGACAATTCCCGCCCTTGGCCGGATCTGAGTGGGTTCTCGGAAACACCGAGAAACTCGCGTTGATCATCCATAATGGTGTCGCCGGACAGATTGAAGTCGCCGGTTCCAGCTACAACGGGAACATGGCCGCTGTGGGAGCGAATCTCAGCGCCAAAGAGCTCTCGGCTCTGATGACTTACATTCGAACCTCCTGGGGAAATGATGCGAGCATTGTGACCCCTGGGATGGCGGCAGCAGCCCTCGAAATCTCCAAACAGCGGGGTGGGGGACAGACTAACTCGGAAGAGTTGAAAAAATCACATGACAAGATGCTTCCCGGTGACATTTTAGCACCGGACACACTTCTTGATCCAGAAACTTGGGAGCCGGTTGCTTCCGAGGAATAATTCTTAAAACCCCGACCATCGATTATTATGAGCGCGGACGCCACTGATCACCACGACGATCACCATCACGTTCTTCCTTTTTGGAAGAAGTATCTCTTCTCTACCGATCACAAGACCATCGGGATTCAGTATGGCCTGGCAGCAGGTGCATTCCTCCTCTTCGGTTTCTTTCTGATGATCGTGATGCGTTGGAGCATCGCGTATCCCCATGAGCCTCTTCCCGGCTACCTGAGCTGGATGTTCACGGACGGCTGGAAGGCCCGCTGGTTGGACGATGGCAAGGTCACTGGTGAGACTTACAACATGTTTGGTGCGATGCACGGAACGATCATGGTCTTCCTGGGTGTCGTGCCTCTTGGATTTGCGGCTTTCGGAAACTACGTCACGCCCCTCCAAATCGGTGCTCCCGATATGGCGTTCCCCAAGCTGAACATGGCCAGCTTCTGGGTCTACCTCGCAGGTGGTCTTCTGATGTGTGCGAGTTTCTTCATGGAGTCCGGGGCTGCCAAGTCGGGATGGACCAACTACTCTCCACTTGCCGGCTATGCCGATCGACAGATCGTGAACCAATTTCTGGCGGGACAGACGCAATGGCTGATCGGCCTTGTCCTACTGATTACCTCGTCGTTATTGGGGGCGGTTAATTTTATTACGACCATTATCCAGCTCCGCGCGAAAGGGCTGACCTGGATGCGTCTCCCGTTCTTCGTTTGGGCCATGCTGGTGACAGGTTTCCTCCTTCTCCTTGCTTTCCCGCCGCTTGAGGCCGCCGGTATCATGCAGCTCATGGATCGCGTGACAGGTTCCAGTTTCTTCATGCCTTCCGGTCTCTACTCGGCGACCGATAGTGCTCCCATGGATATCTCCGGTTCCGGAAGCCCTCTTCTCTTCCAACACCTTTTCTGGTTCCTTGGTCACCCTGAGGTTTACGTTCTTCTCTTGCCCGCGATTGCTTGTGTTGCTGAGATCATTCCTTGTAACACCCGCAAACCCCTCTGGGGATACAAGCCCATGGTTTGGGCGGTTATCGTTCTGGGCTTCCTCTCCTTCATCGTTTGGGCCCACCACATGTATCTCACTGGAATGGGGCCGGTCATTTCGACCTTCTTCCAGACAACCACGGTCTTGATTTCAGTGCCATCGGTGATTTTGCTCACCTCAATGATCATCTCACTCTGGGGCGGTTCCATTAGGTTTACCATGCCCATGATCTGGGCGGCGGCATTCCTGCCAATGTTTGGAATCGGTGGTCTGACGGGATTGCCACTTGCGTTCAACCTGGCTGATCTTCACCTCCACGACACTTACTACGTGATCGGGCACTTCCACTATGTTGTTGCTCCTGGTATTCTCTTTGGTCTCTTTGCCGGTGTTTATCACTGGTATCCGAAGATGACGGGTCGCTTCATGGATAACTTCCTCGGCCACCTCCACTTCTGGCCCTCATTGATCTGCATGAACCTTCTCTTTTTCCCGATGCTCACGCAGGGGATGGCCGGCTTCCACCGTCGCTGGTATAACGGAGGTGAAGGCTACATTGAGAAAGGTTCTGAAGGGGTCAACGTCTTTGGTCGCACTGTTGCCGAGAATATTTCGATCAATGAAGTCATGACAGGTGCTGCGATTGCCTTGGCGATTTTCCAGCTGCCTTTCCTGATCAACATGTTCATCAGCTACTTCTGGGGTAAAAAGGTCACCAGTGACAATCCTTGGGGTGCCACCACACTTGAGTGGGCCACTCCTACTCCTCCGGGACATGGTAACTTCACTTTCGATGTCGCGGCCTACCGTGGGCCCTACGAATATAGTCGACCTGACCATGACTCGGATTTCTTCCCTCAGTGGGAGGAGCCCAAGCGCGATGCTCCGGTTGAAGAACCAGCAGAGAAGCCTGAAAAGGAAGCACCCAAGGCCTAATTGGCTCCCATTCCCGTCTTAATCCCTTTTGATCCATGGAAATTCCATTCATTGTTAACGTCCGCAAGGATACCGGCCTCATCAACTCCAAGGTCGGCATCTGGCTCTTTCTGGCCTCCGAGGTCACTCTCTTCGGAGGATTGTTTTCGGGCTACCTTTTCCTTCGCCTCTATGCCGACTATCCTTGGCCGGAGCGTGCGCTTCCGGTGCTTCCCGGTCTCATCAACACCTTTGTGCTGATTGGATCGTCTGTGACCGTTGTCTTTGCCTGGGCTGCTCTTAAGATGCGGGAATGGCGGAAGTTCCAGATTTACATGAGCATCACCTTGGTTTGCGCCCTCATTTTCATGGCGTTGAAGGGGATCGAGTATAAGGCGAAGTTTGGCCACCAAGCGGTCCAGATCGATGGTGACGGACCTGTGCAAGGGCACGAGATTGTCGAAGGGCACGTGCACTATGCCG
This sequence comes from uncultured Verrucomicrobiales bacterium, assembly GCA_913060685.1. Taxonomy (GTDB): domain Bacteria; phylum Verrucomicrobiota; class Verrucomicrobiia; order Verrucomicrobiales; family Akkermansiaceae; genus SW10. The sequence goes on along the minus strand of CAJXVQ010000170.1, from coordinate 6,537 downwards.
AGCTTGATAAGGACGGGCAGATTCACGAAGTTGATAAGGAGCGGAAGAAAGAAGACGGTGTCTTCTCTGCCAACAGGATCGCTTTTAAAGCAAGTGAGCTGTCCTTCGTTCTTACCCGTCCGAGCCACGAAGCTTACGTTAAGGAGATTCTCAAGCAGGCTGGTGACAGCCACACAATCACCCTGAAAGAAGCCTATCGTGTCATTAACGAGGATGAGCTCTACAAGGGTGACCTGAATCGGACTGAGCTTCTCGAAAGTGAAAACGCTTTGATTGCTGATGCGGGAGCTGAGCTTTCGACTGATGTTCTGGATGATCTTGAGGACGCCTATCTCGATGCCCGCTCTCATGATCGGAAGGTTCGGACCAAATTTCTGGCCGCTTCATGGGACTGGATCAGAGATGAAGAGGGGATTGATGAGGCCGCGACCTACGTCATCGAAATGGATCTTTGGAAAGAGCGCCGGAAAGAGGACGGTGAAAAGCTGAAGATTGTGACCTTGGGGCCAGTTGCCGAGGTGACCTTTACCATTGACCCTCCTTTGACTCTTGTCTTGAAGCCGGGCGACTTGGTGAAGGTTTCTGATGTCGACATCAAACTTCGTGATGACACCGTTGCCAAGGGCGAGATGTTGCCAAGTCCCATCATCATGGGGGTTGATGCCCTTGATTTCCGCCACACCGCGCAGCGGGCTGAGGCCGAAGAACTCGATCCTTTCCCGGTCATTGAGCAAACCTGGCTCCTCACCCATAAGGCTCATCACGGTGATGAAGAGGAGGGGCACGACGCGGACCACCGCAATGAGTTCAAGAAGATCTGGGACTGTCACATGGCATGGTTAAAGGCTGAGACCGCGCGTCTCAAGACGAAGGGCCGTGAGCCATCAATGAACGACAAGTTCCGGGTCAACTGGGATCAGATCATCGCGTATCGGGATGTGAATGAGGAGTTGGAATATGATGCGAAGATGGTTTATGAATACGCCAGCGATCCGGATGATGACCTTGTTCTTTACAGCTCGGGACTCTTTGATCTCAAGGGTTTCGCAGGTGCAAATCACAACGAGTTCGATTTCCCACACCTTGAGATACCCCGCAACAAGGTGGGATTTGAGTCCACCTTCACCCCTCGCTGGAACACCTACTACGCGATCTACTTTACAATCACCGGTCTTCACGGTCTCCACGTGATCGGGGGTGCCCTCGTTCTCGGCTACTACCTGTTCTTTGGCCGTAAGATGTATGATTCCAACCCCGAGTGGCTTGCCAACCGGGTCGAGATTGGAGGACTCTTTTGGCACTTTGTTGACCTTGTTTGGATCTTCTTGTTCCCGATCCTTTACTTGATGTAATTTTCCACCCCATTTTCCCAATCTCCAAACACTAAATTCATGGCTGGTTCTATCGAAGAAGTTCAGAAGGCGAAGAGGCTCTATATGTTCATTGGGCTCCTCCTCTTCTTTTTCACCGTCGTTACGGTAGCTGTTGCCACCGTTGAGTCTCTCGACTTCGGGGGGCATGGTTTTGACAAGGTTGATGCCATTATCGGCCTTTCCATCGCGGCTTTTAAGGCGTCTCTCGTGATGATCATTTTCATGCACCTCAATCACGAACGTCCCTTGGTCTATTTCGTCTATATTCTCGGAATAGTGATGGCATTTTTCTGTATCGCGCTGATTGGTTGGGCGAAGGATGACCCCATCCGATACGGAAACCCGAACGCGAGTGATGGTTTCTACAACCCTGATAAACCGGCAACCAGGTCGGTCCACTAGATCCCCCCGCCAGCTATGTCTATTAAAGGATTCCATCTGATCTTCATCTCCATTGCGTCTCTTTTCTGTGCCGGTTTTGGAGTTTGGGCTCTGTTTCTCGACGAACAGGCAAATGGATCCGCAACAAAGACATTCGGGGTTATCACTCTCGTCGCTTCCATCGGTTTGATTCGCTACGCGTTCTACTTTCGCCGGAAATCCAAAGACATTATCGTTTAATCTCCAACCTTGCCTCATTATGACCTTTCTTTCTTCCATTCTCGCCTGCGCAACGTGCGCGAACTCTTTCAAGCACGGTGGTCAAGATGCCGCAGGATGGGCAATTGCGCTGATGCTTTTAGTCATCCTCCCCCTGATCACAATGGTTGTCTGGTTCATGGTGAAGATCGCCAAGCGCGAGCGCGATAATTTTGACAGCCATTATTGCGATGATTACGTCGCACCATCTACCAATTCCTAAATTTTTCCTCCCATGTTTACCCCGCTTACCTGGTCAAAATGGCTCGGAATTCCCGAGAACTACTCCGATCACGGTGGTGATGTTGATCACCTGATTGATATCGTCCACTGGATCATGGTCGCCCTTTTCGTGGGTTGGACCTTATTCTTCCTCTTTTGCCTGTGGAAGTTCCGGGCTTCCAAGAACCCCAAGGCGAGCTATCACGGTGTCACGAATCACGTATCGAGCCACCTCGAGGTCGGGATCGTCATCATTGAGGCTGTTCTTCTTCTTGGTTTTGCTTTCCCGCTTTGGTGGGAACGGACCGATCGATTCGAGGAAATTCAGCAGACCGATCCGACTCGTGTTCGTGTCGTTGCTTATCAATTTGGTTTTAGCTACCATTATCCTGGTGCGGATGGAAAATTTGGACGGATTGACAGAGCCCTTGTGAATCGTCCAGGTGATGCCTGTATCGATCCTGATGATCCAAACGGCTACGATGACTTTGTGACTGGTATTCTCAAACTTCCCGTGAATCGAAACGCAATTCTCCAAATCACTTCAACCGATGTGATCCATAATTACTCGATCATTCCGATGAGAATTCAGCAGGATGCCATTCCTGGTCGGGACATCCCGATGTGGTTCAAGCCGATTAAGGAGCTTGAGACCTATGTCGTGTGTGGTCAGCTATGTGGTGAGAATCATGCCACGATGGCGGGCATGATGGAGGTGATCAGCCAGAAGTCCTATACCAGTTGGGAGGCCGAGCAGAGCAAAGCTTCTCTCGAGAAGTCACTTGACGCTCAAAAGGCCGACGAGACTGGTTTGGCAAAGAATTAGGCTTTTACTTAATTTTCAGAAGCGGTCGGAGTTGGTTCTCCGGCCGCTTTTTTTTCGAGTAGGGCTGCTGTTTTACTCCGCTTGACCGGGGTGTTACATTCTGGGCCATGAAAGGACTGACCCTATTGATTTGCGCTTCAGCCTTCCTGGTCTCTTCTTGCGGTGAATTTATGGAGGTTCGGACAATTAAGCCGAAGCCTGCCAAATCGAACAAGTTTTCCGAAGAAGGTGATGAGGGGATAGGAGGAATGGGTGGGAATCCATACGCCAAGGTTAAGAAGGAAAGTGAGGATGTGGCGATTGGCAAGGCTCCGGTCAAAGCCGGATTTCTCCCTGAGGTGGTTGGTGATAATGTCGTGGCCGGGGGAATGCTCCTGCCAGCAGATGATAAAATTGCCTGGCTTCCCACGGATCTTAAGGCCGAGATCAAGTTGGGGGACGATTTTAAAAAGCGCCCTAAAAAGAAGAGTGCCTGGCGTCAGAGTTATCAAGAAGCACGGCGTGAATCGATGCGGGAAGGCAAGCCCTTGTTGATTTGGTTTACCAGAACCGGGAGTCCGGGAAGCCCGATGTGTGCCAGATTGCAACGGGAGGTTTTTGGCACCTTGGATTTTGGAAAATGGGCAAACGAAAATTTGATCCGCTTGAAGGTGGATGCCGCGGGAGGCGATCGCCAAATCGACGAGTTTGGAAATCTGACTGGTTCAGTCACGGAGAAGAGAAAATATGCGGAGAAGCTCAAGAAGCAGTTTCGAGTTCTCGGGCATCCCACTCTGGTCGTGCTTCAGCCTGATGGAGCCGTCTATACCCGGGAGCGTGGATACAGCCGGGGTGGTAAGTCCGAGCTCTGGGGGAAACTCAAGAATGCGGTCATGACGATCGATCACAACCGCGAGATCTGGGAGAGGAAGATGGCAAAGAAGGGGTATCGTCGGTGGACCGGCACAAACGATGAGATCATTTTCGCTAAGCTTCGCCGCTATAACGACCCCTACCTTTGGCTGATTGAACCCGACGGGAACGTGCTCAAAACTTCCCAAAAGCATCTCTCCAAAGATGATCGTGGTTGGATCATCGCGGAGAAGGAGAAGAGAGGGCTCTAATTTTGGCTGCCTGTGGAAACTCTGATGAACACCCGGGGGTCGGTTCCACTATAAGTGATTTCACGAAGAACAAAGTCTGGTCCGAGGTCCGAGACTTCATCGACGACTTCCAGATCAGTGGTGAGCCAGGTCTGGAGATCTGAACTCCGTTCGGAGATGAAGCTGTAGACTGGGTCATTTGTGCGGACATTGTTTGAAACGGTGCCGGTAGAGGCATCAATCGTCGTGATCGGAATGATGGAGGCGATTGCGGGGTTTCCACCGAGGAGATACTCATCAAGGTTGGAGAATCCATCGTGGTCGCTGTCATCCCCGGGTTGAGTTCCTGCCAGACCGAGATCTGCAAGATACATTTCAAAGGCGGAGAGAGAGACAATGTAAGGGGTGAAATCCTGAGGCCGATCAGTGGGTGAACCAAGTGGGGCGAAGAGGTTGGGAGAGCCAAAGGTTGAGCCCGATGAGCCGTCGTCGTATCCAAGCATCGTATCGGAGGCGCTATCAATGGGGGAGACCAAGGAGGAAGCATCGTTCTTGAGTTCAAAAATATCCTTACTCCCAACGCCATCGACCGGAGCGATGCCTTCGCCTGCCGGACCGAAAATCACGAGGCCCGTTGAGTCTTTGATGACGAACGCGGTATTACTGGAGTTGGTGCGAAAATCGTCAAGATTGGTTCCGGTGATGACCCCGGGAGTTCCGAGGTGAATATTACTCCAGGCGTAACCCTCCGTTGCGAGGTTATCGGTTCGATTGAATTCGGTATCCAATCCTCCTGCTGCGGAGTTTTCCTCGATAAAGGTGAGAAGAGTTCCGGACGGGATGGCTGACCAGCTTGCCGCATCGCTCAGGACGATGGTGGTGGCGGATACGAATTTTCCGGACGAAGCAATTTTTCCGACCTCGATGCTCCAGTTTGTAAGATTGGCAGTGCCGGGGGTATCATCGCCGACAACGACAAGTTCGAACCAGTTGCCCCCGTTTCCGAGGATACGAGCGAAGTGTGAGTCGGCGGAAGCCGGGATTCCGTCATCATCTGCGGCTGCCGTTCCTCCGTTGAGGTAGCGGTCGGGTTCGACGGCGTTGTATTCGTTGAGGATGACAGAAGGGCTGGGATGGAGAACCTCCAGTTCGAAGACGAGATAGCTCAGATTATTGGAAGCGGCCCCATTATCCGCCTGAATGGTCACCTCGTAAGTCCCCATGTCAGCAATCGTCAGGGGGCGGTTATTGGTGAGGGTGAGGGTGTCGCCGTTCGTGTTAAGGTCGATGAAATTGGGCGATTCGAGAGCGCTGATGGTTGCTCCGGTCGAGAAAGTCGCCTGGGCTTCAAATCCAGCCCGGACTGCTTTGATGCTGGAAATTAAGCCGAATTGGGGCGGAGTATTGGCGGTGACGTAGGCGCTGAAGGCCTGAGACATCATGTTGTCACTCCAACGGTTGGGAGCGCCAAAGCTCGAGGAGCCTCCGTCATCGTAGTTGATGTTGAGAGGGGTGGTCGTTGGCGTGGGATTCGCTTCGAGTCGAAAGGTTTCAGATCCACCGACCGCGACCGGGCTGTCTCCGATGCCGTTGTTATTGGTGTCAGCGAGGGCGATGGATTCGCCGGATGGTCCGTAAATGATTTCATCGGAGGCGTTACTCCAAACAAAGCGGGTGTTGTCACTTCCGATGGCGGGAATTGTCGGATGGATGCTGTTTTCCTGATCGATCAAGAGGGGATCGTGCATCCAAATGTTGCTCCACGTGAAGCCAGAGGTGCTGAGATTGGAAATGCGGTTAAGGCTGGTAGGGGTGGTGTTCCTGCCTTCGGAGAAGGTGAGAATCGTTCCAGCCGGGATATTGCTCAGGGCTACGTGGTCGGAGAGCTTTAGGAGACGTGACACATCGTCACTTTCGATCGTAAGGGTCCAGCCGCGGAGGTCGACGGCCTGAGTGACCACAAACTCGGCCCATGCGCCGCCATTGCCCTCGATTCTTCCAAAAAATGGGTCTGAAGATGCCCCGATGTCATCCTCACCCCCTCCATTGAGGAATTCCTCAGGTTCGACCGCATTGTATTCGTTGAGGATGATGGGGCTGGAGGCTGGAAGGACATCAATGCGGTATGTCTGGCTGGAACTTCGGTCGGTATTATCGGTCGCGATCACTTCGAAGGTATGGGCGCCAATATCACCCGCCTGGGGCGTTCCGGTGAATCTTCCCACGCCATTACCGACGTTGGTCAGCCCAAGCCATGCCGGGGCTTCGGAGAGAGCAAGGGTCACGCTATCACCGGGATTGGGGTCAACGCTCCGGACCCGGAATTCCGAGACAGCAAGGGATGATCCTGTCTCTTATACACATCTGACGCTGCCGACGATCTACTCTGTGTAGA
>CAJXVQ010000169.1 GCA_913060685.1 uncultured Verrucomicrobiales bacterium | reverse complement strand
TCAGATGTGTATAAGAGACAGGGCTTGCGCGGCTTCAACAACATCGACTTCGGCATTTCCAGCCTCGGCTCCGAAAGTGACATAACCGGTGAGAAATGTGTCCTCGGCTTTAATATTCTGAGGGCCCCGCACGTAGCGCGTGGAAGCGAGTTGGGAAAGCGGGATATGCGCTCCCCCTTTTGCACTGACGAGGATCCTTTCCAGGTCATCGATGGAATCGCGATTCTCCCGCATGTAGCGGACCTGGACCATGTAGCGTTCGCGGCCCTCCACCGTCGTGGTGACCATGCGTCCGCCGATGGCAGTCTGGATGGCATCGTGAACATCGACGATATTCAGGCCATAGCGCGAGGCCGCATCACGGTCGGGGATGATCTCCAAATAGGGTTTTCCGACAATCCGGTCGGCATTCACGGTTGCGGGATTGAGCCCTTTGATCATGCCGCTGCGAAGGTGGCGCTCAATCTCGATTCCAAAGTCCTCGATAGTGCGAAGATCCGGCCCCTTGATCTTAAGCCCCATCGGAGCACGCATTCCGGTGCGGAGCATGACGAGACGGGTTTCGATCGGTTGGAGCTTGGGCGCGCCGGTCACTCCGGGGAGCCGGGTCACCCGACTGATCTCGGACCAGATGTCGTCAGGAGACTTGATATGCGGACGCCATTGACGGATGGGCTTTCCGTTTTCGTAAGGGACCAGCTCTTCATTCTCGTAGACGAAGTTGCCCTGGTCATCGGTCTTGAATCGAAGGATTTCGCCTTTCGCACTCGTTCTAAATTCCGAGACATAGTTGATCACCGTCTCGATCATGGAAAGCGGGGCCGGATCAAGAGGAGTCTCGGCGCGACCGATCTTCCCTACCACTTGACTCACTTCGGGAATGGAGGCGATGGCGGCATCGAGTTGTCTCAGCGATTCCTGGGCCTCTTCGATGGAGGCATGCGGTGCGACGGTGGGCATGAAGAGGAATGATCCTTCATCGAGCGCTGGTCGAAATTCCTCGCCGAGCCCCGGAAACTTTTTGGAGGCATCCTGGTAGAGAGCGGTCTGCTTGGCGGACTCCGGGAGAAAAGAAAAAACCTTGGGGAACCCGAGCCAAATACTGAAGGCCATTGCAAGCAGGAGCACCGGAGCGGAGAGGAAGAGAGCCTTATGATTAAGGCACCATTTTAAGATTCCTCCGTAGAGGCCTTCGAAGGCCTTGAAGAAAAGAAGGAGTCCGCCAATCACAAGACAAACGAAAAGGATGTTGATCCCCGTCGAACGATCGAGACCGAGTGGCATCCAGTCTTTTGCAAGGAGCCAGGTCACGAAGAGGGCCACTGCGATATTAAATCCGATAAAGGTGAACTTGAGTGTTTTTGACTTTCTCAGGCCGGCAAATTTCCGGAAGAGCGGGAAGCGGTATCCAAAGAGGATGTGAGCGACCGGCGGGATGATGGCCAGGGCCACCACAATGGAGGCGATGAGAGCAAAGGACTTGGTGAAGGCCAAGGGTTTGAAGAGACGCCCCGCTTCCCCGGTCATCGTAAAGACCGGAAGGAAACTGACCACGGTGGTCGCCACCGAGGTCGTGACCGCTCCGGCGACTTCGGTGACACCCCGATAAATAACAGCAGCCTTTGATTCCTCCGGATCCGCATCATCGAGATGCTTGAGGATATTTTCGGTGAGCACAATGCCCACATCAACGACGGTGCCAATCGCGATGGCGATGCCGGAAAGAGCAACGATATTGGCATCGACTCCCCAGACTTTCATCGAGATAAAAGTGATAAGCACCGCGAGTGGCAGCATCATCGCGATGAGGATACTGCTTCTAAAATGAAGCAACATGATCACGACCACGATGATCGTCACGAGGACCTGCTGATAGAGGGCATCGTCGAGCGTATTCAGTGTTTCATCGATGAGTTTGGAGCGATCGTAAAAGGGCACGACAGTCACCTTCGAGGTCGTGAACCATTCGGGCCACGAGCGGAGATCGACTTCGCGAAAGTGAGCCATCCAGGCCTCTTCATTGAGGGAGGAACCTTCGACGAAGGGATTGGCAATCCCCTTCTGCCCGGCGTAGGCCGTCACTTCTTCAAAAGTGATTTTGGTCCAATCGATAACAGGACGAATCGGGAGGGCCTCCGTGAGTTCCCGGACCTTCTGCTTGGTGGCCTTGATGGCAGCGAGCGGGTTCGTGCCATACCGGGCGACCACAACTCCGCCGACGGCATCAGCTCCATTCACGTCGAGCATCCCCCGCCGGGTTGCCGGTCCAAGGTGCACCGTGGCAATGTCGGCGACGGTGATGGGACTATTGTCACGAACCGTGACCACGGCCTTTTCGAGATCCTCGACTTTTTCGATGTAGCCGGTGCCACGAAGGAAATACTCCACGCCATTGATGGCGAGATTTCGCGCCCCGATTTCCTGGTTTGATTTGCGAACCGCATCGGCGACCTGGGCCAACGAGATGTCATGGGCACGAAGGGCATCGGGATCAACATCGACTTGATACTGTCGTTGGAAGCCACCGACCGAAGCGACTTCGGCAACGCCCTTGGCCGCCAGGAGAGCGTAGCGAACCTGCCAGTCTTGAATCGAACGAAGCTCGTCGAGATCCCACCCGCCAGTGGGATTCCCATGGGGATCGCGTCCTTCGAGGACATACCAGAAGACCTGACCAAGCCCCGTGGCATCGGGACCGAGAGTTGGGGTGACATTTCCGGGAAGGAGGTTCGACGGGAGAGAGTTGAGCTTCTCCAGGACCCTGCTCCGACTCCAATAGAACTCAACGTCTTCCTCGAAAATGAGGTAGACGTAGGAATAGCCGAACATGGAGAAGGAACGGACTTCCTTGACGCCCGGGACGCCCAAGAGAGCAACAGTGAGAGGATAGGTGATCTGATCCTCCACGTCCTGTGGCGAACGACCGTTCCACTCGGTAAAGATAATCTGCTGATTGTCTCCAAGATCGGGAATGGCATCGACGGCGACGGGATCACGCGGGTAATCCCCGGTGTCCCAGTCGAAGGGTGCAACCTTCACACCCCAGCCGATGACAAAGATCAGAAGGAGAAAAACGACCAGCTTTTGATGCAGGCAGAAATGAATGAGAGCTTTCACGTTGGTTTGAGTTGTTCGGGTTCTACTTGCCGTGATTGTGCTTCTCCATCCCCTCCATCTTTTTCATGGGAGGTTTCTCTCCCAGCGAGAGGGTGGCGGTCACTGATCCGCAGTTCAACATGGTGTCTCCGAAGTAGGGGTTGAGGACTTCGGGCACGTTGGAAATCCAATCCCCTCCCTTCCCATCCGCAACCATGGGACAATGAACGACGTAGGCACTGCCAACTTGATCCAACCCGTATGAGCGAACGAGCGAGATGAGCTTGTTGCTGATGTTTTGAAAAAGTTCCCGCTGCTCTTTAATATCACTTTTTTCAGCAAGCTCGCTGGCCTTTTCTTGAAGGAACTTCGCATCTTTGGTGAGTGAAATCCTGCCACTGGCTTCGGAAAATTCGCGTGCCGCGGCTTGAGCCTTCCCGGGGGCATCGTCGGCGAGCGCCTTGGAGAGCGGAAGGTAGGCTTTGATGATCTTTTCAAGCGCCCCGGCAAGGGCCGGATCGACCTTGCTCGGAACTTCTGTTCTGCTGGGCAGGCCAAGGTAGCGCCCTGCCTCTTCAACGGACCGGGTGGCAATCCGCGCCGATTGCGGAACATCCTTCGGGAGTTGGCGATCGGAAATCCTCAATCCATTGATGAGCCGGTTGGAAAATTCGTTCCAGAGTTTCAGGGTATCGGGCTGAAAAGTTGATTGGTCCACGGCTTTGATCGCGCGCTCCATTCCGGTGATTGCTTCTTTTGCAGACACTGGCTCACTGGCATTCTGAAGTCGGGCCAGAGAACGGAGAACAGGCGCCCATTGCCCGGCAAGATCTTCGGGAGCCGAATTTGCAGGAGCTTCCGCAAGTCCGGCGTTTGGATTCATCATGGAAGGCTTGGCTTTGATCTGGAGCTCGGAGTCCAGTTTGAAAGCACCTTGGGAGACGACCAGTTCACCTTCGCCCAGTCCGTTTTCGACGATGAACTGCTGACCCACCTTTGGACCTAAAACAATTTCGCGGCCCTCAAAAGTCGGAGCCGCTTTCTCCGGAATGCGAATATAAACGACCGCTCTTTCTCCGGTTTGAAGGACCGCAGACGCGGGAACCAGCAGAGGAAGACTACTCTTCTGATCTGTGTCGGCGATGAAGCCCAGCTCGGCAGCAGGAACCAGGGGCATGCCGCAAATATCGCATTCCCCAGGCGCATCTTTCACGATCTCGGGGTGCATGGGGCTGATCCATTTCCCTTCCAGGGATGGATCAACAACCTTGCCTCCATTGGTCATGCGGGACTCGACCCGGGCCCGGACAAACATGCCAGGTTTGAGCTTCCGCCCTTGATTTCCCACATTCACCCGCACCTCGGTGACACGTGTGAGCGGGTTGATATTGGGATCGATGAAGGCAATCCGTCCGTGGAACTCTTCTCCGGGGAGCGCCTCAATGGTGAATGCGACATCCTGGGCATAGCGAAGCCAGGGAAGGTCACTTTCGTAAGCCTCCAGAACCAACCAAACTTTGGAAAGATCGGCAACCTTGAAGAGCGGGTCTCCTGTTTTGACGTAGGATCCGAGGTTCACAGATTTACCGACAACGATGCCATCTTGAGGAGAACTGATGGTGATCCGGTCACTGGGATTTTTCTGCGAAGCAATTCCATCAATCTGTTCTTCTGAAAGCTGAAGAAGTCTAAGCTTCTCGCGAGCGGCATTGAGCAAGCGGAGGCGGGTTTGCCTGACCGGACCAGATGAATTGGCGGATTGATTTCGAATGGCTTTTGTCGCTTCGATCACTTCCCGCTGGGCCACGTAGATTTCGGGCGAATAGATTTCGGCAAGGTGATCACCCTTGCGAACCATCGCACCAGTGAAGTCTACGAAGAGCCTGTCGATGCGTCCCCCGATTCGTGAAGTGCTGGTTGAAATACTGCGTTCATCATAGGCGATTCGCCCGAAAAGCGAGACATCGGCAACAGCAGCGGAACGGATGACAGGTGAGACTTGCAGATTCAGCAAAGCGGCGGCCTCAGAGCTGACAGACACTTCCCGAATCCCCCCTCCCCCGGAGTCTTGCAAAGGAATGAGATCCATCTCACAAATCGGGCAGAGTCCGGAATTGGGCTGGCGAATCTGGGGGTGCATGGAGCACGTCCAAATTTGCTCACTCTTGCCATCCGTCACTTCTTGTTTGGGTTTCTCCGGGGGGAGGCCAAACCACCATCCCATCGCAAAAAGACTGAGAGGCAAAAGAATGGTCAGGACTTTGCGGGGCTGGCGGAGAATGATTTTGAGAGCCTTTGGGATTTTCGTATTCATGGCTTGAGGATGTCTTATTTGATGCCTGCGGCAGCGTTGAGAGTGGCGACCGCTTTTCCGAGCTGTGCGCGATTTTGCGCAAACTGTAGCTGATAGGTTAACCATTGTCTCCAGGTATCGATGACGTTGGTGAAGGTCTCCTTGCCAGCGGCGTAGGATGTCAGGGTGATTTCATAGGCCTGCCTGGCATCAGGGATCAGGCGTGTCTTGAAGAGATCAGAAACTTCCCGGGCGGTCTTGGCGCGGAAGTAAGCATCCTCGATCCGGAAGCGGAGGTCGGAACGCTTGGATCCGAGCAGAGCTTGGGTCTCCGCGATTCCGGATTTCGCCTCGCGGATCATGGCGCGGCGCGGCTCCTGCCAGAGAGGAATATTAAACCCCATCGTCCCAAAGATTTGATCATCGCCATTGGCCGACGGTGCGAGACCGTTTGAGGCCACGGCCGCCCCTTGAACACCGACGGTAAAATTAGGATATTTTTCAAGCTTGGCCCGGGTGAGTCGGTGTTTGAATGCTTCGATTCTATTCGCAGCGGAGACCACCTCGGGGTGTCGGGTCTCGGCACGGACAAGAAGTGATTGCAGGTTTTGAGGAAGATCGACCTCGCGATGGGTTGGGGCAGGAAGCGGAGCCCCGGCTGGACGGTTGAGAAGCGAATTGAGTCGGGCTTTGGCGACGTTTTCGATACTTCGAGCCTCGGCGAGATCCCGGTCGATCTTCGTAATTTCATTTGCGACTCGAAGCTGATCGGCTTGCCCACCCTGACTGGCGGCGACCTGTGCTTCCACGGATTCTTCAACCACGCGCAGGAGGCGTTGACTCTCCCGGCTAATACGAATGGTAATCCCAGCGAGATAGTAATCCCACCAAGCACTGCGGACTTGTTCGGTGAGTTTTAATTCATAAGCCGCTACATCAGCCCGGACCGAGAGCGCCTCGCGTTGAGCGGCCAGACCAGCTTCGCGCCTCTTACCTGGAAAAGGAATTTTTTGACTTACGCCTAAAACAGCATCGACACGGCCTGCTGCAGTTTCAGGGAGATTTCCAAGGGCCAAATTTGCCATTGGATCAGGGAGCGCTTCGACTTGGGGAACCTTTGCCTCCATACGTTCGGCCCGATGCCTGAGTGCTTTGAGTCGTGGATTATACCGGGAGGCCAATTCGGCAAGAGTTTCCGGGCCTGCCTGGGGAGGGATGTGATAGTTCTCAGCTTCCGATCTCGCGATGGCAGCCTTGTCCACCTTGATGAGAGGAACATCTCCTCCTGCATTCGCGGACCGGGAACAGGATGAAAAGAGAGTGATTGCACCCAGGCTGAGAATTGAAATTTTCATGATAGTGAGAGTGGGAGAGGAAGTCATTCCTTCCTCTCCCCTGGTTTGATTGGCTTACCGCGTTTTCAACTTTGCCAGATACTTGGCCGGGTCTTTTTTAAATTTAGGAACGCAAGAATCGCAGCAAAAGCGAACCTCGGTTCCTTCGTGAGTGATAATGAAGGGCTCACCCATGGAGCCCAGTTTTTCATCGGACACCACACACGTATCGAGGGGGTAATTCGATTCCACCTTCCTCGTTTCGGCAGATGGCTCGCTCGTATCCGACTCTTCGTCGTTGCAGGAGACAAGTGCGGTCAAAGAGAGGACAGTCAGCATTGGAAATGTTTTCAGGTTCATTAAATATTATTGGTTGGATTTTGGGCTATGGAGATGGTTCTTCATCTTCAGGGAAGTTGCAGCAGGACTTGCTTCAGATCGGCATGCCTTGAGGCTCGAAGGACGATCCTGATGGATCAGGAAATGCTCACAAATATAACGGTCACCAAAACGTCAGGCGTCCGGAGAGGGCTCAAGGGTGGCAATACGGATGCGCCAGCCGAGCGGGTCTATCGATCAAAGTCGAAAGACCGAATAAAGGAGAAACAGAGAGATTCCCCGCGGCGGAGGTGGAGGCCGAATTGGAAACACGCAAAATTCCGTTGTGGAATAAAAATTGATCGGATCGGCTGCGCCATCGACGACGGGAGAACAGACCATATTGGGAGCATCAATGGCCAGGTCGAACCAAACCAAATCATCCACATCAAGTTGGATCTTCTCTGAGCAATCGTCGCAGGGATCGGCAGGTTTCTCCTTTTGACAGTGAGGGCACTGGCTTTCAACCTGCTTTTCACATCCACAGTCGCTGATGAAAAATTGGTCCGTGTGCTCACAGTAAGCGAACGTCGGTTGCTGGAAAAGCAACAAGACGATCATCCCAAGAAGGAAGAATAACGCTGAAAGCCGACGAATCATTCGATTGCCAGTAGGATGGAGGAAAACGACTCTTATTCCATCTATTTTTGAATCGGGATGTAGAACACTTGAGGGTGGCCCCGAGAGGTGTGAGCCCAGTGAATCAATATCTCCCGAGCCATTCCTTCTCCCTCCGAAAAACTACCTGGAACGCCACCAAGTATTACTTCCAGATCTTCAAAGCCCCGACTTCATCGCCGCACCCCTCAAACAATCCGCCCGCGACATGCGCCCCTGGTCCTCGACGACACCTGAAGGCCTAAAGCGCTCCACCCAAACAAGCGCGGCCTAAAGAAACCTTGGCAAGGCGGTCAGGAAAGCTACGCTTTCACGACGTGATTTCTCCTCCGAAATCTCCGGATCCCCTCATAGGCCGACCCACTCCCGGGGCTTTTCTTATCGAAGCACCGGCCCACCGAAACATCGCGAATGCGCCCCCATACTACCCTTTCCGACCCTCTCAACGGCGTCTCCAAGCGCCCCACCCCAATAGTAAATTCCTAGCAGTTGTCATCATGAAAAAAACCAATCTGTGTCGCCTTTCGCGGGCCCTCATCGCCGCGCTGGCTTCCTGTTCATCATTTCTATCAGCCGCGGAGATCACATGGCAGCCGACCTTTAACCTGACTGCAGCAAATCAGATCAATACCGACGGCACTCTCGTGTCCGCGGTCAACACGACGAGCGATGGCAACAGCCAAACGGTGACCGCAAATGGAGAAAACATCCCCTTCACTGCCGGCTCAATTGCTCCGAGTAACACCAATACCGGCACCTTCTTTACCGGAGGCGGTGGCAACACTGGAAACACCGAACTCAATATCATTCTCAACAGCCATTCCTATGGCGGTGGAGGTTGGGGCTTTCAACTCAATGGCCTCACCAATGGAGTAGATTACCAAATCCAACTGATCGGAGCCGCCGACACCCGGGGCTGTTGCTCCTCTCGTAATCAACGGGCCGGCGACGGAGAATCGCCCGAAAACATCAGCGGTGATTTTTCACGGAGTGGTGTCGGTTCGGTCATTGGCACCTTCACCGCCAATGACACCACGCAAACCATCAATCTTCTGGATGGCATCAACAACGGACAAGATCCTGGCTTGAGCGCCTATATCCTCCGTGCAATTGCTCCGCCCACGCCCCAGCCGCCATCGGACATCACTCTCAGCAATACCGACCTCGCGCCAAATTCCAACTCAGGGACCCTCGTCGGCACGCTCTCGACCAGCGACCCCAACTCCGGCGACACCCACACTTACTCCTTTGTCGATACCGCAGGCTTCCCCCACAATAATCTCTTCACCATCGATAACGACAACGAGCTCAAGGCCGGCTCGACCCTCGGAGGATTCGGCGCCAGTTACTCCATCCGCCTGCGAACCACCGACAGCGACAACCTGACTTTTGACAAGACCTTCGCACTCAGTGTCGAAGCAGCCATGGCTCCGACGGCCCTCTCCTTCCCTGCCAACACCCTGCTTCTGGGCACTCCGGTGGGCTCGGACATTGCCAGCTTCACCACCGAGGATCCCAACATCGCCGACTCCCACACCTACCAGTTGGTGGCTGGTGCCGGAGATGGCGACAACAGCTTGTTCTCGATTTCCGGAGACACCCTGAAGGTTACCAATCCCCTTCCCGGCCTCGGCTCAGTCGTGTCCTTCCGGGTCCGCAGCACCGACCTCTCCGGACTCTCCATCGAAAACAATTTCAGCCTCACCGTCGTTGGGACATTCCTGCGCATCAACGAATTCCTCGCCAACCCAAATGCCAGCAGCCTCAAAGATGAAGACGGCGACACCTCGGACTGGATCGAGCTCTACAATCCCGATGGTGGATCGATCAACCTCAACGGTTGGTATCTTACCGATGACCCGGACCAATTGACCAGGTGGCAGTTCCCCGATGTCTCTCTCGAGGGCAGTTCCTACCTCCTCGTCTTTGCCTCCAGCAAAAATCGACGACCCACAGATGGCAGCGAACTTCACACCAACTTCAGCCTCTCAGCAAACGGCGAATACCTCGCTCTGGTCAGCCCCGACGGAGTCACCGTGATTTCTGAATTCGGAACCTCCACCACCAACTATCCCAGTCAAAAAGGAAACATCAGCTACGGCTTTTTTGGTGATCCGCTTCAAATCGGTTTCCTTCTTACCCCGACCCCGGAAGAATCCAATGACAACGGAACCGGCGTCTCCGGCTTTGTGGCCGATACCGATTTCGGCATGTCACGGGGAGTATACGGCAGTCCCTTTGCACTCACCATCACTAGTGCGACTCCCGGTGCCTCCATCCGTTATACCACCGATGGCAGCTGGCCGAGCGAGAACAGCGGAACAATCTACTCCGGCCCGATCAACGTGGACCGGACCATGGCCGTCAAAGCCATCGGCTACCAAGCAGGGTTTGTCTCCACCAACATCGACACCCATACCTATATTATTCCAAGCACTGTGCTCGAGCAGACTCCGGCCAACACCCGGAGCGTTTACGGTCTCCCTTCGAGTTGGGGCGGGCAAGCTCCTTACTATGGCATGAACGGCAATTCCAATGCCAACCCCGCCACTCATCCCACCATGGAGGATGATCTCACCACCGTGCCCAGCCTCTCGATCGCCATCGACGTCGACGACATGTTTGGACCCTCCGGCATCTACTCCAATCCAGGATCGTCCGGCGTTTCCTGGGAACGAAAAACCTCACTCGAACTGGTCGATCCGGATGACCCGTCCGGCGAAGGTAACTTCCAACTCAACTGTGCCATTCGCATTCAAGGCGGAGCCTTCCGGAGCTTTGGCCTCACTCGAAAAAAGTCTTTCCGTGTTCTTTTCAAATCGAAATACGGCACCGCCAACCAACCCACCGACGGTCCCGGAAGCCTCAAGTTTCCCCTCTTCGGAACCGAGCCGGGAGTAGCTCAAAAATTCCAAACCCTCATTTTCCGCATGGAATCCAATGACGGTTGGCAGTGGTCCGGAGCAGGTTCCCAGCCCCAATACGCCCGCGATGAATTCGGCCGCCGCACCCAACTCGCCCTCGGACAACCAGCACCCCACGGGCGCTATCTCCACCTCTATATTAACGGGGTCTATTGGGGTCTCTATAATGTCGTTGAGCGTCCGGATTCCAGCTTTGCCGAAAGCTATATCGAAGACGCCGTGCGTGAAGAATGGGAGGGTCAAAACTCAGGGAGCCCCATCAATGACGCCACCAATCTTAACAACTGGAACAGACTTCTTTCCGCAGTGAACGACATCTCTGGCTCCGATTCCCAGCGTGACGCGGCTTTCCTGGAAGCCTGTGGATTTAATGCCAATGGTAGCCGTAATCAGGCCTTCCCCGTCTGGTGCGATCCCTCCAACAACGCCGACTATTTTATCACCAACTGGTATGCCGGCAACAGCGACTGGCCAAACAAGAATTACTACGGCGGCATCCAATCCCAGCCTCCGCGACACGGCTACAAGTATTTCATGTGGGATTCCGAATGGTCCCTCTTCCTCCGCTCCAACACCAACTACAATCGTATCACCGACTACCGGGGCATCGCGGCAGCCAACGATCGCTTACAGGACAGCCCCGAATTCCGACTTCGCTTTGGCGACCGGGCACATCGCGCCTTTTTCAACAATGGCCCCCTTACTCCCGAATCCGCCTTGGCCCGTTACCAAGAGGTCACAGCCGACCACACCAGCATCCTCAACCCCGAAGCCGCCCGCTGGGGTGACCAGCACGGCGGAAACCGTTCGCTCAGCGATTGGCAGGGCGAATACGATCACATCGTCGACGATTGGTTCCCCGTCCGCGGCGACAACTTCCTGAGCAGCCTGCGCTCCGCCGGACTCTACCCTGCCATCGCCGCGCCCACCTACAGCCAACACGGCGGTTCCTTTGTCAGCGGCACCGGCCCCAGTATCATCACTCCCACTTCCGTCGACAAGGTCTACTACTGTCTCTTATACACATCTCCGAGCCCACGAGACCGAGGCTGATCTCG
>CAJXVQ010000168.1 GCA_913060685.1 uncultured Verrucomicrobiales bacterium | reverse complement strand
GTCGGCAGCGTCAGATGTGTATAAGAGACAGGCGCAGTCGATGCCGGTGGCGATCAGGGCCACGTCTGGTCCAACCGACCACACCAGGGGCAGACCTTCACTACCGGATCGAACGCCGGTGGTTACCAGCTCAATGCGGTGACCATGAAGAATCTCAACAACAACATTTCGAACAGCCCGACGCATAATGTCGTCGTCGGCTCAGTCGTGGGCACTGTCATGACGCAGATCGGCAGCACGGAGACTGCGACCGTGCCAAACTATGCGCCACTCGACTACCTCACCTTTATTTTCGATACGCCGCTGACGCTCAACGCGAATACGACTTATGGTTTCATGTGGGGATCCGCCGCAGCAGGATTCGTGACGGTCAACAATCTTGACGATAGCACTTACGGTGGCGGGACTGCCATTGGTAGCGGCGACAACAACGTGCCTGACCTTGCCAACGTGATCCCCCGAAATGTCGATCGTGTCTTCCATGCCGATATCGATGCCGTGCCAGAGCCTTCGACCGCTCTCCTCGGACTCGGCGGGCTCGCCCTAGCGCTGCGCCGCCGCCGCAGCTAGATTCAGCGAACCAGCTTTCAATTTCAGCGACGGCTTGCCTGCAGAATCTAGGCAAGCCGTTGTTTTTGGTTTACCGTAGGCCACGTCCACTCCCATGCGCGAGCCCGCTATCGGTTCAATATTTAAACCCCACCTTTCCAAACCATGCGCTTCCCCAACAAGTTCACCGCCGCGGCTCTCCTGAATTTCGCCCTCTTCGTTTTCGGAACAATAGACAGTAGCGCCGGAACGATCTCTGTCTCCGCCTCCGCACCAGCGATCAACGATGCAGACATCGCCCAACTCGCGGGCAGCTCGGACGCGGGCGGTGACCAAGGTCACATCTGGTCGAATCGACCCCACCAGGGGCAGTCGTTCACCACCGCTGCGGATTCCTCCGGCTACCTCCTGAAGGCGGTGACCATGAAGAACTTGAACAATAGCATCTCCAACTCTCCCACCTTCAATCTTCACGTAGGAACTTTGACCTCCACTGGATCACCTGAAACATTTGCACAGATCGGCAGCGCCGAAACCGGCGTCGCTCCGAACTACTCGCCCCTCGACTACATCACCTTCACTTTCGATACGCCCATTCTTCTAAATCCCGGCACCCGTTATGCTTACCTTTGGGGCTCTGCCGCGTCGGGCTTTGTCAGCGTCAACACCCTCGACGATAGCAGCTATTCCGGGGGCACCGCGATCAGCAGCGGAGACAACAACACCCCGGACGACAACAACGTCATCCTCAGAAACGTTGATCGCGTCTTCCATCTCGATCTGGAAGCGCTGGCCCCGACCGGTGTCGCAGGCATCAGTAATTCCGACGCAACGTTAATCACCACAAGCGCTGCCACCCTGAATGGTGAAGTGCTCGACATCGGCGATGCTGCGCCGACGATCACGATTCGATGGGGTGACGAAGACGGCGGTTCCAATCCCGGAGCGTGGGACCACACGGAGACCTTGCCCGGCACGCAGAGCATCGGCGCATTTTCGGTCTCGACCAGCACCGCGCTCGCACCGAACACCACCTACTTCTTCACCGCCTTCGCCAGCAACAGCGCAGGCGACTCAGTCGCTTCTTCGAGCTTATCGTTTATCACGCCACCCGCCCCGCCAGCAGTCAATAACATCGCGGCTACAAACATCGCCGCCGACTCGGTAAGTATCGGTGGCAGCGTGACCGACAACGGAGGCGAGGATCCGACCCTGTTCATTTACTGGGGCGCCGCCGATGCCGGGACAAATGCCGGCGCGTGGCAAAACTCGGTCCTGCTCGGAGCGCAGAGTGGCAATGCGATCACGAACCTCTCCAGTCTGTCTGGAGGCACGACCTACTTCTACCGCGCCTTCGTGACCAATAGCGGGGGTTCGGCTTGGGCGGCAAGCACCTCCAACTTCACGTCCCAAACACCACAGGCACCGGTCGTGGTTAATAATTCTGCCAACGGCGTCACCGGTTGCTGCGCCAACTTGCGCGGCGAGGTGACCAGCACCGGATTCGAAGCGCCTGTCGTCACGATTTATTACGGCGACACTGATGGTGGAACGACGCCAGGGTCTTGGGATTCCTCGGTCATCCTCGGGGCGCAGAATGGCTCGTTCTCGTTCTTCCTCACCGGGCTGGCTCCCGTGAGCAACTATTTCTACCGCGTCCATGCCAGTAACTCAGCCGGATCAAACTGGGCGCCAGTCACCGCAGCGTTCACCACTACGGAAATCGTCTTCAATACCGTCGTCATCAACGAAATTCACTACGACCACGATCCCAAGACCGAACGCGGCGAGTTCGTCGAGTTGTTCAACGCAAGCGACACACCAGCCGACTTGTCGAACTGGACCTTGCGCGGCGCGATCGACTATCAATTTCCGGGCGGTACAACAATCGCAGCCAACGGGTTTATCGTGGTGGCTGAGGATCCGGCGACCCTCGCGTCAGTATTCTCCATCACCGGGCTCGGGCCCTATGCGGGCAAATTGAACAACGACGGCGAGCGCCTTGAGCTCGAAGACGCCAGCGGAGCAACGGTCGATGAGGTTACTTACGGGATTGGCTTCCCGTGGCCGAGCGCCTCACGCGGCAAGGGAGCGTCGATGGAACTGATCAACGCCAATCTCGATAACGACCTCGGCAGTTCGTGGCGCGCGGCCATGTCTGGCTTTGTCGGACCACAGGTCACTTACGTCCCGGCAGGGAGCGTTTGGAGTTACCGCAAGGGAACCAGTGAAGCTTCCACTTCCACCGATACCTGGCGGCAACAGGGATTTAGCGAGGATGTGTCCTGGCTGTCTGGCACAACGGTGATCGGCTTTGGCGACGGCGATGACACCACCGAACTCCTCGACATGCAGGGCAGCTATAGCTCGGTATTCCTTCGCAAAGAATTCAACGTATCGGGCACCCTCCCAAATCAGTTGGTCGTCCGCGTTTACTACGATGATGGCGCGATCGTCTGGATCAACGGGGTCGAAGTCGCTCGACTCAATGTCGATCTGGGAGACATCACTTTCGAGGGGATCCGTGCCTCTGATCCTCCGGGCGGAACCCCGGGGGCGGCGATTGGCAGCCACGAACGCGCGTGGGTCGATGTCACCGTGCCCGGTGCCGCAGGATTCCTCGTTCCGGGAACGAACACGATCGCAGTCCATGGTTTCAATACCGGCCTGAACAGCAGCGATTTCTCGATCGACTGTGAGGTAAAGACCCCTGATCCAAGCAGCGGCTCAATCGGCGTTCCGAGTCCGGGCGCATCGAACTCGGTCTTCTCCCCAAACGCCGCACCAAATATCCGTCAGGTCGATCACTCTCCCCAGCAGCCCATCGCCGGTGAGGACGTGCTCATCACCGCCAAGGTGACCGACCCCGATGGCGTCGCCTCGGTCACTCTCAGCTACCAATTGGTCAACCCGGGTGCCTATATCAATCTGGAAGATGCCAGCTACGAAACCAACTGGACAGACCTCCCGATGCGTGATGATGGCTCTGCCGGTGACGCTGTTCCTGGCGACTCCGTGTTCAGCGTCACGATGCCCGGCAACCTGCAAACCCATCGGCGGCTGATCCGCTACCGCATCACCGTGCAAGATGTGTCCGGCACCTCGCAACAAACACCTTACGCCGATGACGAATCACCCAACTTCGCTTATTTCTGCTACAACGGCGTGCCCGATTGGACCGCTTCGAAACGGCCCGGCTCCCAGCCTGACATCACCTACCCGGCGGCCGCACTCGACAGCATGGCCGTCTATCATTTGATCAGCAAGGAGTCGGATGTCATCTCCTGCCAATGGACTGGCCCGACAGATGGCGCCTACCGCTACCTCGGCACCTGGGTTTACGAAGGCAAAGTTTACGATCACATGCGCTACCGGATCCGCGGCAACGCCTCGACCCGCCAGGTCGGCCGCAATAAATGGAAGATCAACTTTCCCAACACCCACCCGCTTGAGGCGCGCGACAACTACGGCACAAAATACAAAGTGCCCTTGGACAAGATCAACGTCCTCCCCGGCTCGAACCCGTGGTGGCGCAACAACGCGTCGACCGAAGGCACCATGTTCTGCGAGTCGCTCGGTTTTCGCGCCTACCAAATCTCCGGAGGGACCGGCTGCAACACACACTTCTTCCACTTCCGCGTCATCGACTCCAACGACGAGGCGCCCGCCGATCAATACGCCGGAGATTTCTGGGGGATGTACATCGCCATCGAGCAACCCGAAGCCGAGTTCCTCAACGAGCGTGATCTCCCGGATGGCAACGTCTACAACGTCCACGGCGGCAGTGGCTCCAGCCTGCGTAATCAGGGTGCCACCCAGGTTTCTAACAAGAGTGACCTCTTCGCCTTTCAGGGCTTGCACAATAGCGGGACTTCCCAGGCGCAGTGGGAAGCCAATCTTGATTTCGAGGACTACTTCGCCTTCAACGCGATGAATCTCGCCATCAACAATTCGGACATGCGCAATCACGAGAACGTGAACTATTATCACAACTCCGAAACCGACAAGTGGCACATTCTTCCTTGGGATCTTGATCTCACCTTCGAGGACGCCCCGCACCACGGACGCGGGGACACTTCCCAATGGGAACAGATCTACCACTGTCTGCAATATCCGGAGATCGGCCAGGCCTACGAGAACAAGGTGCGCGAAATTCTCGACCTGTTCCT
The DNA here is from genome assembly GCA_913060685.1 of uncultured Verrucomicrobiales bacterium. GTDB lineage: Bacteria > Verrucomicrobiota > Verrucomicrobiia > Verrucomicrobiales > Akkermansiaceae > SW10. The sequence goes on along the minus strand of CAJXVQ010000168.1, from coordinate 7,233 downwards.
CGACAACGACCAGTCCGCGAACCTGACCGACGAATTTGCCGGCTTTATGACCAAGGGAGGTGCCGACAATCTTGTTGAAGCCAGCCAGGCGATGTGGGACTACCACCCACGCAAAGTGAAAAAAGGAATTTGGTACGGCAACTTTAACACTTCGCTGCTGCCGAATCGCACTTTCACGGATCTCACCCAATACACCAAAGACTTCCTCACCGTGGGTGGTTACGGCCGCGACAAGCTCGCGGCCAAACAGACCGACCCGGCAATTCCTAACAAACCGACCATCAGCTACAGCGGAGGCCTCGGTTTTCCGACGAATACGCTAACGTTCACCTCCTCTCCCTTCTCGGATCCACAAGGATCCGGAACCTTCGGTTCTATGGAATGGCGCGTCGGCCAGATTCACAACCCGGCGACGCCCGGCTACCTCGCCGACGACCTCTACATCTACGAAGCGGAGACCTTCTACCAAAGCGATCGCATGGCGCCGTTCAACAGCACCTTCACCTTCCCCGTTGCTGCCAGCGGAGTGAGGGTCGGCAATACCTACCGCGCGCGCGTGCGCCATATCGACAGCTCCGGCCGCGCCAGTCACTGGTCGGATCCACTTGAATTCACCGCGAGCGAACCTGGCGTGACGCCTTGGCGGCAGAATCTCATGATCACCGAAATCATGTATCACCCGCGGGATGCCAGCCCGGCCGAGATCGCCGCAGGATACTCCACCAGCGACTTCGAATATTTGGAACTCAAAAACATCAGCGACAGCCTGACGCTCGACCTTACCCAACTGCGCTTCACCAAGGGCGTCGATTTTGACTTTGATAGTGGTGGGATCACTTCGCTTGCCCCTGGTGCCTACGTTCTCGTCGTGAGCAACAACGCGGCCTTCGAATCCCGCCACGGGGCGGGCTTGCCAGTTGCCGGTGAATGGCAGGTCGGTGACAAACTGGCCAACGGCGGCGAGAACTTAAAACTCTCCTTCGGTGCTGGTACTGCCATTCACGAATTCGTCTACAGCGACGACCAACCCTGGCCGGATAGTCCGGACGGCGACGGACCGAGCCTCGTTCTGATTGCTCCGCAGACCGCCCCGGATTTCGCCGACCCACTCAGCTGGCGGCCCAGCATTGTAATCGGCGGAACCCCCGGCGGCAACGACGAGACCACTTTCTCCGGAGACCCGGACGCAGACGAGGACAACGACGGATCCAGCGCTTTTCTGGAATATTTCCTGGGCACCAGCGACTCGATCCCGAGCTCCAATGGTCTACCTAGAGTCGGGTCGGAATTCTTCGACGACGGCGCGGGAATAATACGCAGCTATCCCACCTTTACGTTCCAGATCAATCTCGCTGCGGCCGATGTCACCTATGTCGTGCAACGATCAACCGATCTCACTGCAGGGAACTGGACAAGCGCCTCTGCAGTTTCGTTTGTTTCAACGATCGACAATGGAGATGGCACGGCCAGGGTCGTGTGGCGGAGCACGACCTCGTTCCCTGATCTGCCGCGCGAGTTCCTGCGACTTCTCGTGCAAAGGCGTCCTTGATGATTCCCCCTAAGCTGAATTGTCCGATTGGCAGGCGACTGCTATAGATTCACTCCAGCGCAGCGCTGTGATTTGCCACTCATCCTGGTGGCAGGCGAAAACGCTGGATTTGGAGCGATCAATTTGAGACGATTACCCTGAAATACCTTCGATCCGATGATCGCACCAAACACTATCGCCACCCACTTTGCGGCCCTCGCAACCGCCCTCGTCGTCGCTCTTTCTGCCAGCGCCGCAGAAATTCATGCTCCGGGGAAATTCCCAAACGTCCAAGCTGCAATCGATTCCGCTCGACCCGGTGATACCGTGGTGCTCAGCCCCGGCCACTATCGCGAGCAACTCACTGTCCCCGCCGCCTTGAAGCTTTGCAGCGCTGGAGACGCTGCATTAGGGAAGGTCGGGCTCGCTCGCGCCGAAGCAACTGTCATCGATGCCGGTGGAAAATCTCCTGCGGTGATCCTCATGCAAGGTGCGACCATCGACGGAATCACGGTGACCGGCGCCGGGAAATTTGATCAGGAAATCTTCGACCAACACCACGCCCAACGCGGCGAGAATCTCGCTGACAACCATGGCGCGGTCGGTGTGAACGGTGGTAGCGCGGCAATCTCGGTTGACGGGGTTGATGCGACGGTGACCAACTGCATTGTGCGTGACAACGGTCACCCGGGAATTGGCATCATCGGTCCGGGGCGCGCCGTGGTTCGGGACAACCACGTTTACCGCAACATGGGCGGCGGCATCGGCATCGCTGACGGTGCGCGAGGGCAGGTGTCCGGCAACCGCTGCTGGATGAATTTGCGCGCGGGAATTGGCTGCCGGAATTCCTTCCCAACAATCACCGGAAACCACTGCTATGAAAACGTGCGGGCAGGAATCGGCATCCGCGAGGGGGCTTCGCCCGAAGTTTACTTGAACAAATGCTACAAGAATCGACGCGCCGGAATTGGGATACGAATGGAAGGCAGCGAACCACGCATCTTCGCGAACGTCTGCTACGAGAATGGCATGGCGGGCATCGGTTGCCGCGACCGCGCTGCGCCAATCATCTTCAACAACGAGTGTCACAGCAACCGGCTCGCAGGCATCGGCGCGATGAGCAACGCCCGTCCCAGCATCGTCGGCAACAAACTCTACGGGAACGAAGCCGCCGCGATCGGACTCGACGCCTGCGACTCGGGCGAGGCCCTCATCCGAGACAATCGCATCACAGCCAAAAAGCTCGTCTGCATTGGCATCCAAAGCGGTTGGACCGTGCGGGTCGAAGGAAACCAGATTGAGCGCAAGGGTGGCATGCCACCATTGGTGATGGTATTTAAAGGTGCGCGCACCGACTTCATCGGCAACACATTTACCGGCAGTGGCGTCGCCGCGATCCGCAGTCAGGGGCAGATTTTCGTGTGCGACAATCAGTTCCATTGCCCTGCACCACGCAAAGGCGGGCCACCGCAAAACGCAGTATGGGCGTTGGAGGGATCGAGTGTTGCGATGGCCGAAGACAACCAGATCCAAGGTTGGCGGAAGCCAAAAACCGGAGCCGTCCGTGTCTCGAACCGCAAGGAACTGGAGGCCGCTCTCCAAGTTGCAAAGCCAGGCACAACAATCCTGCTCGCACCCGGTAACTACGAAGGCGGGATCACCGTGCGTAATTTGCGCGGCGAAAAAGGCAAGCCGATCACGATCGCCGGAGCGCAACGCGACAAACCGCCAGTGTTCACCGGCGGCAATACCGGGCTGCATTTGATCGATCCGCAGCACGTCGAACTGCGCAATTTCGTCATTAGCGGTGCCACGGCCAACGGGCTCAACATCGACGACGGCGGCAGCTTCGACACTCCTGCCCAGCATGTGAAACTCAGCGGGCTAACCGTGCGTGATATCGGCGGCCGCGGTAACCGCGACGGCATTAAGTTTTCCGGCGTGCGTGATTTCCGCATCGAGAATTGCCGGATCGAACGCTGGGGCGACGGTGGATCCGCCATCGACATGGTCGGCTGTCAGGACGGTCTGATTTCCGCCTGCGAGTTCGAACATCGCGAGCAAGCGCACTCGGCCAACGGCGTGCAAGCCAAAGGCGGCAGCCAGCGAATCGCAATTCGTCGCTGCCACTTTAAAGATGCCGGAGGCCGCGCGATCAATCTCGGCGGCAGCACGGGAGCTGATTACTTTCGACCGGCTGATGCCAAATTCGAGGCGGCCGATCTGACGGTAGCAGATTGTTTTTTCGAAGGTTCGATGGCACCGGTCGCGTTCGTCGGCGTCGCCGGTGCAAGCGTGCGCAACAACACCATCCTGCGCCCGCAACGCTGGATTGCACGCATCCTCCAGGAGAACACACAGCCACACCTCGCCAGCTGCCGTGACGGCAACTTCGAGCGCAACTTCGTCGCTTTCCGTTCCGACGAACTGCACACCGCCGTCAATATCGGGGCCGCGACAAAAAAAGAATCCTTCCGCTTCGTCGGGAACGAGTGGCTGTGCCTTGATGGTCGCTCTTCCACCAAGGAATTACTCCCTTTCCCAATCCCCGAGTCAGGTGGAATTTTTCACGAGAACGATCAGCCAATCGAGCTGAATGTGGAAACGATCAAGGACTTCGCCGACACCAATATCGGAGTCCGCTGGTGGACGCTCCCGGCGAAAGCGAAAGCCAAGACCCCAGGACGTAATCGTTGACTCTCTCCCACCGTTGCTGCGATGCGGTTTGTTCAAACAATCGTAATACTCTGGTCATTCCATCCTGTTCCTTGGCCAATCGCGTGCCTGCTTTGATCTGTTGGGCCGATTCCGTGGTCGCCGTGCTTGAGATCGTCGATACGGATGGTCACGCCGTTGTTCAGCCCGTTGACGAGACCTGAAGAAGCGAGCGTGAAGTGCGTGGTCCTGCAACGGTACTGCGAGTGGGGGCGCGGCAGTTTGTTTTCTGGCGCACGAATGATTGTCGCAAGCGTTCCGATTGCTTTAGTGGGATGAAATTAAGAGGGGTGCGGTGAGTCTCGCCGCGGTACCGGGCCGATGGTCCCGCCCTCGACAAATTCAGCCTTGGTAAGGGTCTGGCGAAGATCCTTTTTACCTTGGCTGATGTTGGCGGCCCAGTTGACGATGCGACGGACGATGGGCCGATGATCCCAACGGACGTGGGCTACTGAAGGTTGAAGCCAGGTGAAGGTGTGGTCGGGGTCTCCGCAGATGAGGGAGACGTGAGTCGGCGCGAGAATGCCGCGTCGGGCGAGATGGTCTTTGACAGCATGGAAGACGAAGGGTTCATCAATGATCAAAGCGGAGGGAGGGGTGACTTGAAAAAGTCCTTCGAGGACACGATGCAGGCCATCGGGGGAATCTTCCCATTCAGGAAGATTGTAAGGACCGGAGGGGAGTCCGTGTTTCGCCATTTCGTCGAAGATCGCCAGTTCGGACTGTCCTGGTCCGCCGGCGCGCTGACTCTCGCGGGCGAGGATGACGATGCGCTGGTGTCCGAGCGCAATGAGTCGTCGAATCATCGCGCGTCCGACCGCTTCATGATCTGGGCCGACACCTGCGATGGGAAGCTCCCGCCGTCGCCCGAACAAGGCAAAGGTCGGTTCTTTTTGCTTTGAAAACCATTTTAGAACATCGCCTGAGCTGGCGCAAACGATCCAGGCGTCGGCGTCGGTTTCTTTGACCATGCGACGAATCCGGGGGAGTTTCATGCCGAGCTCGTTGAGGGTTTTGGAAGGATGGAAGGCTTGGTGACCAGCCTCGATCAGTTTGTGGTGGAGGTCTACCATGTAGTCGTCATTGAGTGAGGCGATTTCGTATTCGAGGATCGCAATTCGGAGCGAGGCGACATCTCGTGTTCCGGTTGGGAGGACGATTTTGCGCGGGCGGCCCGGACCTTGCCTTTCCAAAATGCCATCGTTCTCAAGATGGACCAGTGCGGCCCAGATCGTCTTGCTGTCGATTCCAAACTCTGCCGCCAAGGCTGGGCTTCCGGGCATCATTCCGCTCCACCTGCCCCGTCTGAGTTCCTCTCTCAAATGTTTGGCCACCTGCTCGGATGGGGAGAGAAGTGTTAAATCAGGCATGAATTTAGCCTAACCGAAAATGGATAGGTCGCAATCTGAAATGAGTTTGTGCCAGCATGGGTTTCGTGGATATTGGGGATGACACTTGAACATTTCTCTTTCTCGATCCGGCAGGATGTTGGGGGAGGGGGATTCATCCAGCCCGTGTTTTCCATTGATATCGAACCCTGTGCGAAGGGGGTGACCTCTTAAATAGATGAAATTTAGAAACCAATTCTTTCGGTCGGTTCTTGCGATTTTTGGTTTTGTTCTCCCCTCCGCCGCTGGCACAGCGACCATCAATGGCATCACAGTCAGCGCATAGTTCCATGACCCACTTCACCCACTTGATATCGCGAGCTCTGATGGTTCTGCTCACCGGAGGCCTCGGTCTCGCCAAAGCCGAAGAATCCTCATTCTATAAAGAGGATCCGCTTTTCTCCACGGCGCCTGATGTGAAAAAATCACTGCAATTGATCGCTCGCTTTGGCCCGGTCGGCATCGGGATTGAGTTGATCCATCCGGTCTTCACGATGCGCATCAAAAATGTTGAAGAAGGCTCTCCGGCAGCCGCCACCGGCAATCTGAAGGCGGGCCAGATCATTGAGACGATCAACGGTCAACCGTTGAAGGACATCGATCCGCGCATCCAACTTGGACAGATTCTCTCCAAGGCTGAGGCGACCGACGGCGTGATCAAATTTTCGATCAAAGGCGAGGCCGAGCCGATCACCGTGAAAATCCCCGTGCTCGGGCCCTACAGCAAAACCTGGCCGCTGAATTGCCCAAAATCCGACAAGATCGTGAGGCAGGCGGCCGACTACATCGCCAGCCCCGGGGGAAACAAAGGTCTTGCCAACATCGGCATGCTTTTCCTGCTCTCTACCGGCGAGGACAAGGACCTGGAGGTCGTGCGTCAGTGGGCACGCACAGAGCCGGCCCACACCTACGCCTGGTATCTCGGCTATGGCGGAATCCCGCTCACTGAGTGCTACCTGCGCACCGGTGATCCGGAGATTCTCGCCAACATCCAGCGTTGGGTTGATAGCGCGGTCGAAGGCCAATACCTCGACGCATGGCCCGGACGTAACGGAACCTTGACCGACTACGGTGGCGGCCACCTCAACGCGGCCGGGACGAGCGTGCTTACCTTTCTGCTCCTCGCCAAGGAGTGCGGCGCGGAGGTTCCCGACCACGCATTGTTCGGTGCGCTGCGGCATTTCTACCGCTACGCCGGTCGGGGCAACAACCCCTATGGTGACGATCGCCCTTACACCGGCTTTGTCGACAATGGCAAAAACGGACTGCTCGCTTTCGCAATGGCCGCGGCCGCCTCGCTCACGCCCGACGGTGAGGACTCGGTCTACGCCCGGGCGCGAGACGTCTGTGCCATGAAGAGTTTCTACCTCACAACCTATATGCTGCACGGCCACACCGGCGGAGGTATTGGCGAGATTTGGCGCAGTGCTGCCATGGGGCTGCTGTTCGAGAAAAAGCCCGCGCAATACCGCGAGTTCATGGACAATCGCCAATGGCACTACGACCTCTCACGTCGTTTTGACGGCTCCTTCGGTATCCTCGGCGGAGGCGGCTACGACAATGTGCAGTGGGGCGTCGCCTTCCCGCTGGCCTACACCATCC